>JAICXU010001127.1 GCA_025934595.1 Polyangiaceae bacterium
CGGATCCGCGCGTGCCGCATCGAGGAGCGCGTGGGTTGCGCCCGTCAAATCGCCGCGCTTCTCTTTCAAGTGCGCGACCTGTGTCAGGCGATCGGCGCGCGCCGCCGGCGGAAGCGACGATTGCGCCGCCTCGCGAAGCACCTTCGCTTCGAAGTCCTCTTCGCGTCCGAGGTTCTCGTAGATGCCGCGAATCTCCGCCAGCACCGGCTCGCGTTCGCCGGCGGGCAAGAGCTGCGTCGCGCGCTCGAACGCGGGAATCGCGGCATCCGCCTGCCCTTGCGCGACGAGCTCGCGCGCATGGAACAAGAACGCCTGCGCGCGTTCGTCGGCGGGAATCTTCTTCTCGAAATGCGCCGTGAGCGCTTCGTCGTTCAGGCGCCGCGCAGCTTCGTCGCCCTTCCGCACGAGCGTCATGTCCTCCGATGCGCGCTCGGCCGCATACACGAGGAGTCGATCGCGCGTCTTCGCGTCCTCGCGTGCGCCGGCGATCGCGCCGAGCAGCTTCACCGCCGGTGCGCCGACGTTCGAATACGGCTTCTCGATGAGCGCGAGACCGTTCATCAGGAGCTCGAGCGAAGCCGGACACGCGGCGAGCGTCATCGCATAGCGAATCAGCTTTTCGTACTCGTCGATGTCCGCATCGGATTCGAGCGCGCGCTGGATCGCCGCGATCGCGTGATCGCCGTCGTCGAAGAGCTCGACGGCGAGCATCGCGAGCGAGAGGGCCACGCGCGCGCCGTCGGGACCTTCGATCTTCGCCGTGAGCATTCGGCTCGCATTACCGATGCGCAACGCGAGGCCGTCGAGCTCGTCGGGGCTCGTGGCCACGAGCTCGCGTGCTGCGTCGCCGAGTAGCGCGAGCGTCGTCGTCGCGGGCTCGAGGGGCGACGCTCGCAGAAGCGGGTCGACGCGACTTCGAGCGCCTTCTTCACCGGGCCCCGCGATCGAAGCGGCTCGCATCAGCCACGCCGCGCGTGCCATGCGCGAATGCGAGAGCTCGGCGACCGTCTCCACCGCGCGGACCGCCGCCGCCGAATCCGACGCCGCGCGCGAGATTCGCGAGAGGAGCAAAAATGTAGCGCCCTCGGATGGCACCGCGACGAAGGCGTCGGCGGCGTGCTTCAGCGCGAGGCGTGCGTCGCCGAGCTGCTCGAAGAAACGCGCGCCGCGATAATGTGCGGCTCGCTTCCCGAAGCGTCCGAGCGCGCGCGCCCCCACCGCATCATAAAGCGGTGACATCGACGACGCGCGGCCGCCGACGATCGACGCGCGCTCGGCGATTTCGAGGACGCCTGCGAGCTCCGGACCATTCTCGAGCGCAGTGCGTGCGAACTCGAGCGCGCGTGCCGTTTGTCCGAGCGAAAGCGCGGCCCGAGCCACCTGCGCCGCCATCCCTGCCGCGCGCGCCTTGTCTTCTTCTTGCGAGACGAGCTCGGCCATCTTGTCGAGCGCGACCATCGGATTCGAGAACTGCGCGAGATCGAGCGTCATCGTGAGATGACCGCCAGCGCCCGTGATCTGCGCGGCGTGCGTCCACGCTGCTTGTGCGCCGCGAACGTCGTTCGCGAG
>JAICXU010000790.1 GCA_025934595.1 Polyangiaceae bacterium
GATTTCTCGCGGCCTTTGATTCCGCGCAGCCGGGACGAGCTGGCCATGTTGTCGCTCGAGATGAATACGATGTGCGATCGACTCGCGCAGGCCGCGGCGCGTGTGGAATCCGAAACGCGATCACGAATCGCGGCGCTCGAGCAACTGCGACACGCCGACCGATTGATGACGGTGGGCAAGCTCGCCTCGGGCCTGGCCCACGAGCTCGGCACGCCGCTCAACGTCATCGAGGCGCGCGCGGAGATGATCGCATCCGGAGACACGAGTCACGAGGAGTCCGTCGCCTACGCCGGAGTGATCGCGGAAGCGACGGATCGCATGACGCGAATCCTGCGACAGCTGCTCGATTTCGCTCGCCGCGGGCGTTCGCACGTCATGGCTCACGAAGTCCTCTCGCTCGCGACGCGTACCGCCGAGCTACTCACGCCGCTCGCCGCGAAGAAGCAACTGGTGCTCGATGTAAAAGGATCGACTGCCGCCGCGCTGGTGGATCCGAATCAGATCGAACAGGTGCTCACGAACCTCGTCGTGAATGCAATTCACGCGTCGCGCGCACGCGGGCGAATCGAGGTCCGCGTTTCGGAGGAGACCGTACGACCCCCGGCAGAGATCGGCGGAGCCGAGCTCGCTTGCGTTTGTGTTCGCGTGCGTGACTATGGAGTCGGAATTCCGTCCGACGATCTCCCTCACGTGTTCGAGCCCTTCTTCACGACGAAGGACGTCGGCGAAGGGACCGGGCTAGGCCTCGCCGTCGCGTATGGAATCGTCCGTGATCACGGCGGCTGGATCGACGCCGCGAGCGAAGAGGGTCAAGGGGCGGAGTTCACTCTATTCCTGAAAAAAGCATCCGGCTGACCGCGTTCGACATGGCATGGCGGATGCTCGAATTCGTCGCATGGATCCATCTCGCGTGCTCACACCCGCACCGGCGCGCCCCGCGCGAATTCTCGTGGCCGAGGACGACCTGGAAATGCGTCGACTCGTCGTGGAATCGCTACGAGCCGACGGCCACGACGCGATCGACGTGACGGACGGCGGACAGCTCTTGATTCAGCTGACGAGCTTCTATCGCCTGCGTCCTGATCCCGATCCCATCGATCTGGTCGTTACCGACATTCGCATGCCGACGTGCAACGGTCTCGACATCGTCGAAGCATTGCGCGAAGCGCATTGGGCTACGCCCATCATCATCATGACGGCATTCGGCGACCCCGAAACTCGCGCTCGCGCAAAGAGTCTCGGGGCCGTTCTTCTGGACAAACCATTCAAGATGCAAACGCTGCGCGGGGTCGTGCGTTACCTCGTGGGCGAATCGACGATTCCCGGCGCAGCGCCGAGGTGACGACCCTACGGAAGCGAGTTCGCCTTCTCCTCGGCCGACAGATCCGTCTTCTTGAACGTGGATGGAACCGCGAACGTCGAATCGTCGATCTTCTTGCGATCGATCTTCGTGGCGAGCGTTCGATATTCCTCTTTTCCGTTCTTGTCGTGAACCACCGCGCGCAGCGGGAACGCTTTCGCCTTCGTCAGCGCTGTCGTCCATGACGGCTCGAGACTGCCCGCCTTCGTATCGCGATCGAGATCGAAAAACGTCACGCCTTGGGCCGCACAAACGTCGACCTTCGTGTCACCCGTGTCGATCGTCCAATCGTCGCACCCAAGGCCCGCGATGACCTCCGACTTACCGACCTTCTGCACCTTGGGCTCCGCCGGCGCCTTCGCCGCCGTCGCAGGCTTCGTGTCGATCTCCTCGTAGGCTTTCTTGGTATCGTCGACCGTGTACGCGTGCTGCGCGTCCTGATCGTCGATGGCGCGCACCGTGGGTGTCGTGGACGTGTACTTCAATTTGTCGCCCTTGATGTCGTAGGTGATCGTCGCCGGAAGCTTCTGCGACGTAGCGCTGGTGACGGCCATCTGAATCTCGCCCTCGAACGGACCCGGCGCCGGCGTGGCTGACGCGGCGGCCGACGGCATGATCAAGGCGTGCGTCACCGACGCCGATGCCGCGGCAGTCGTCTTCGTCGGCTCGGGTGTTTTGCTGCACGCGACAAGCGCGGACGTCGTCAGCAGGATTGCCAATACGGATTTCGTCATGAAGCCTCCTAGAGGGATTGAGTCGCTGCGCTACAGCAGAGGACGTGCCAGGCGCACCCCGTGCTCGGGCTTCGGTGAGCTCAACATTTCGCGCGATTTCGGCGTGTCGAATCGCCACACCGTTTCGTGACGACACGCGCGGGCACTCTTTCAAGCTCATCGACTTCCGAGGGTCGGATCCATCGCCGACGGCGCCACTTGCGTCGATGCAGGCCACCCGATCATCATTTCTCCACCTGAAACGGCGACCATCGACGCGGGCACCGAGCGTGCGTGCACCGAGCTCGTGACTGCACGCGACGAGAAAAAAATTCTCGGCGCATTGCCGCCAGAAAAATCAGGGTGACCGACGGGGCTCGAACCCGCGACAGCTGGAGCCACAACGCA
>JAICXU010000596.1 GCA_025934595.1 Polyangiaceae bacterium
GCGGCTTCGGCGCGCGATCCGACGTGCACGTCGATCTCCGCGATGCGCGCGACGATTTCAGGATGTCGCGGCGCACGTTCGAGGAGGGCCAAAAACGCGTGTCGCGCTTCGTCGTACGCGCGCGCGTGCAGGGACTCGTCGGCCTCGCGGACGAGCGACGCGGTCTCGTGCGCACGAGCCGCGAAGGGATGGGGCTCGAACGGCGCGCCCGCGATCGATGCATGTAAAATCCACGCATCTCGTGCGGCCGCGAGCGACGTCCATTTCACGCCTTCGCACGAAGGTGCTCGCGCGCCCGCTTCCGGCAAGACCGCGCGCGCCAAGCTCTCGATCGCGGCCGGTAGAACGAACGCCGCGCCGTCACGCTTCGAGATTTTCCCGAGCATCGCCTCGAGGCTCGCGATGGCGAGCGCGGTCGGGGGCGCGGGCAGCGATGCGCCGCGTGCACGCATCGGAAAAATCGTGAGCGCGCCGTCGCGTGATTCCACCGCGAAATCGAACGCGAGCACGGCTCGTCCTTCGTCGTCGGAGACGGCGATCGTGCCGCCGTGTCTCGCGACCGAGATCCAAACCGTGCACGTGCCGGGCGAGATGACGCCGCGAAGCTCGCGCGCCGCCCATTTTCGCAGGCGTTCGACGTCGACCTCGACGACGAGCTCGCCGAGCTCGCCTCGCTTGTGACGAAATCGCGAGACGCCACCGGAGACGTCGACGGGAAATTTCGCGGACGGCAGGCGCACGCCGAGCGACGTGACGCGCAAGGGACCGAGGCGCGCTTCCTTACCGAGCTCGAGCCCGATGCCGGCGGGGCCGATCGCGAGGCGAAGCTCGACGCTCGCCGATTCCTTGGGTGCCGGCGCGTTTTCCGCACGCGCGCGAGTCCGCGCCCGCGCAGGCGTGGTATCGCGTTTTCTCGGCGGAACCGGCGTGCTCACGACCTTTCCATCGTAGCAAGCCCTCGCGGAGAAGCGCGAATCCGTGCCGCCCGTTCGACGCGGAGCCTCCGGCGGTGTATCTCGCCCTCGTGGCATCGGAAGACCGAAACGTGACGGAATGGATGCGTGCGGCGCTCCGGTCCGCGCTGCCGCAATACGAGGAGCGGCCGGGTCAAGTGATGATGGCGGAGGCGGTCGCGCGCTCGCTCGACACCGAAAAGGCGCTCTTCGTCGAGGCCGGCACCGGCACCGGCAAAACGCTCGCGTATCTGATTCCAGCCATTTTGAGCGGAAAAAAGGTGATCGTCTCGACGGCGACGCGCGCCCTTCAGGAGCAGATTTTCGAGAAGGACCTGCCGCTCGTCGCGAAGGTGCTCGAGCCCGCCGGCTACCCCGTGCGCGCGGCGATGATGAAGGGCCTATCGAATTACTTGTGCAAGCGACGCTGGAACGAGCTCGCGTCGAGCGAGTCGGGAAACCGCATCGACGTCGATCCGAACCTCTCGCGCATCGCCCGCTGGCTGAAAGAAGAGCGCGAGGCGAGCGAGGACGGCGAGATCGTGATGAGCCGCGGCGACCGCGCGGAGCTCTCCGACTTGCCCGAGGAGTCGCAGGCATGGCGCGACGTCCAGTCCAGCACGGACACGCGAATAGGTGTAGATTGCAAGTATTACGACGAGTGCTTCGTCACGCGCATGAAGCGCGACGCGGAAGAAGCGCAGATCGTCGTCGTCAATCATCATCTCTTTTGCGCCGACCTCGCGCTGCGAAGAGGCAAGCGGACGATGGCGGCGGTGCTCCCGCCGTACGACGCGGTGATTTTCGACGAAGCGCATCGGCTCGAAGACATCGCGACGAATTTTTTCGGCACGCGTGTATCGACCGCGCGCGTCGAAGCGCTCGCGCGTGATGGTCGGCGCAGCTTCACGGCGGAAAAGATCGAAGGCGGCCTCACGTTGCTCGAGCAAGCGGAGCGGATGTCGCGCGCGTACTTCGGCGCGCTCGCAAGGGCGAGCTCTTCGAGCGATCGGAAGCCCGTCGTCTCCGCCGATCTCGCCGCGTCGGCGAGCGAATACAACAAGCTCGACGCGGCGCTCGAAGCGGTGGAGACGTTCGCGGAGACGAACGCGCGCAAAGAATCGATCGCGGCGGTGTCTCGTCGCGCGAGCGAAATCCGGCATGATTTGCGGCAAATCGTGAAAGGCGTCGAACGCGCGTATCCGCCGTCGTGGGACGAGATGGACGACGCGCGCGAAGACGAAGAGCCGCCGGCGCACGTCGCTTGGATCGACGTGCGCGATCGAAGCGTGTCGATCGGCGCGAGCCCGATCGACGTGGGCCCGGTCTTGGCCGAGGCTCTCTTCGAGCGCGTGGGATCGATCGTATGCACGAGCGCGACGCTCGCCACGCCGGAGTCCACGCGGAGCGACGAAGGCTCGAGCTTTCGCTTTGCACGAGAGCGTCTCGGCGCGCGCTCGAACGTCGACGAGCTCGTCGTGCCGTCGCCGTTCGACTTCGAGGCGCGTGCCGCGTTGTATTTGCCGCGCGACATTCCCGATCCGCGCGACCCGGGCTTCATCGAGGCGGGCGCGGAAAAAATTCGCGCGCTCGTCGAGATCACGGGAGGCGGCGCGTTCGTCCTTTGCACATCCAATCGCACGATGCGCGCGTTCGCAGCCGCCTTGCGCCATCATCTCGATCAGCCGCTGCTCGTCCAAGGCACCGCGCCGAAACACCTTCTTTTATCGCGTTTTCGTGCGCACGGCGATTCGGTGCTCGTCGCGACGATGAGCTTTTGGGAAGGCGTCGACGTTCCAGGGCGCGCGCTTCGTCTCGTCGTGATGGACAAGATTCCCTTCGCCGTTCCGACCGACCCGGTCGTCGCCGCACGCAGCCGTCGCATCGAGCGCGAGGGCGGAAATTCGTTCGTCGACTATTCCGTGCCGCTCGCCGCGCTCACGCTGAAGCAAGGCTTCGGGCGCCTGATTCGCCGTCATGACGATGCGGGCATCGTCGCGATTTTGGACAAACGCGCCGCGACGAAAGGCTACGGGCGCGCGCTCCTCGCGTCGCTGCCGCCGGCGCGAAGGCTCTCGACGCTCGGCGAGGTGCGCACGTTTTGGGACGAGGTCGTTCATCCGCATCATCGCGATTTGGCGGAAAAACGCGCTTAAAAGTCGTAGGAGAGCGTCACGAGCGCGATCGCGCCTTCGTGTTGCGAGCCGCGGAGCGCCTGCAGCGCAGGAGCAAAAAATCCGGCGCCGAGGACGACGTCGTCAGCCGGCATCGCGAGGATCTCTCCGGAGACGGTGCCGACGAAGCCGCCCGAGTTCGGATCCGCGTCTTCTCCGTTCGTGAGGCCCGCTTGATCGAGGCGCGTCGTGAAACC
>JAICXU010000443.1 GCA_025934595.1 Polyangiaceae bacterium
ACGAATGTCGGCCATGCACGCGAGCTCGAGACCGCCCGCGAGCGCGTGACCATTCACGGCGGCGAGGATCGGCTTGTAGATGTCGATCTGCCGCGTGTAGCCGAGATAGCCCGTGCCGTGCGTGACGAAACGCCTTATTTCCTCGGGTGAAGCGTGAGGTCCGGGGCCGAGCGTTTCGACCGCGGAGAGATCGGCGCCGGCGCAAAACGCCAGGCCGCCCGCGCCCGTCAAGATCGCGACCCAGAGATCGTCGTCGTCGCGAAATCGTTTCCATGCGTCTTCGAGGAGCGACGCGGTTTCGCCGTCGACGGCGTTGCGCTTGTCGGGACGGTTGATCGTGATCGTGAAGATCCGATCTTCGGCGCGCGTCATCACTTTCATGCGTCCGCCTCCCGGTCCCCGAGGCCGAGACCGGCGCTCACGTCTGGCTTCGACGTCGAGAGCGCGCTCGTGCCGTCGTACGGATTCCAACACGCGACCTTGTGGCCGCTGCCTTTGACGATTTCTTCGAGGCGCGGAATTTCTTGGTCGCACGTGCCGGGAACCATGCGCGGGCAGCGCGGATGAAACGCGCATCCCGGCGGCGGCGCGAGCGGCGAAGGCACGTCGCCTTCGAGCACGATTCGCAGCTTTTTCTTCGAGGGATCGGGCGTCGGCACGGCGGAGAGAAGCGCGCGCGTGTACGGATGCAAGGGCGCCTCGTAGAGATCCTCGGCGATGGCCTGCTCGACGATTTTTCCGAGATACATGACGCACACGCGATGGGCCATGTGCTCGACCACGCGAAGGTCGTGCGAGATGAAGAGGTACGAGAGACCCATGGTCTCTTGCAGCTCGACGAGCAGGTTCACGATCTGCGCTTGGATCGAAACGTCGAGCGCGCTGATCGGCTCGTCGCACACGATGAACTCGGGCTGCACGGCGAGGGCGCGCGCGATGCCGATGCGTTGACGTTGTCCGCCGGAGAATTCGTGCGGGTAGCGATTCATGACGCCGGTGCCGAGACCGACCTTCTGGAGGAGCGCGGCGATCATGTCGCTCTCGTCGTTCTTCGTCGCCGCGAGCTTGTGGATTTGGATGGCCTCGCCCACGATTTGCCGCACCGTCATGCGAGGATTCAGGCTCGAATACGGATCTTGAAAGATGACCTGCATCTTGCGCCGCAACGGACGCATTTGCGCGGGTGTGAGCGGAACGATGTCGCGGCCGTCGTAGACGATGCGGCCGTACGTCGGCTCGACGAGCTTCAAGATCATTTTGCCGAGCGTCGTCTTTCCGCAGCCGCTCTCACCCACGAGCCCGAGCGTCTCGCCGCGGCGCACGCGAATGGAAACGCCATCGACGGCGCGCACGAGCTCCGTGCGACGCGAGAGAAGGCTCGCCCAACCCGATCCTGCGACGGGAAAATATTTCGAGAGCTTGTCGGTCGCGACGAGCGTCCGCGGCGCTTTTTCTGCCGCTCTCGACAGATCGCGCGTCGACTCGTCGTCGTGATGCGCGGTCGGCATCTACAGCTCCTCCGCGCGATGACAGCGTGAGAAACGCTCGGGAGCCATCGGCCGGAGATCCGGCTCCTTCTCGCGACAGATGTCGATGACCATGCTGCAGCGATCGGCGAATCGACATCCCTTCGGCAAATCGAGCAGGCTCGGCACGATGCCCTCGATCGTCGGCAGGCGGCGCTTTTCGCCGAGCGTCTCGCCAATGCGCGGAATGCTGCCGAGGAGGCCCTTCGTGTACGGGTGCATCGGATGCGCGAACAAATCTTTCACGGGTGCGCGCTCGACCACGCGCCCCGCATACATGACGACGACGCGATCCGTGTATTCTGCAATGACTCCGAGATCGTGCGTGATGAGCAGCACGCTCATTTTCAGTCGTGCCTGCAGCTTCTTCAACAGCTCGAGAATTTGCGCCTGGATCGTGACGTCGAGCGCGGTCGTGGGCTCGTCCGCGATGAGGAGCTTCGGCTCGCACGCGAGCGCCATCGCGATCATCACGCGTTGCCGCATGCCCCCCGAGAGCTCGTGCGGGTATGCGCCCGCGTTCGTCTCCGGCGACGGAATGCCGACGAGACCGAGCAGCTCCACGGCACGCTTGCGCGCGTCGCCGCGTGATTTTTTCTGATGCAGCCGAATCGCTTCGACGATCTGCGAGCCCACGTCGTAGACGGGATTGAGGCTCGTCATCGGCTCTTGGAAGATCATCGAGATCGCGTTGCCGCGAAGCTTGCGCATCTCCTTTTCGCTCAGACGAACGAGGTTCTGACCTTGGAACACGATCTCGCCGGCGGTTATTTTTCCCGGCGGTGACGGGATGAGGCGGAGCACCGACAGCGACGTCACGCTCTTTCCGCAGCCGCTCTCGCCGACGAGACCCACCGTCTCGCCTTCGCGAACGTCGAACGTGACGCCGTCGACCGCGCGGAGCTCACCCTCTCCCGTATGGAAGGTGGTGACGAGATTTTTGATCTCGAGGATCGGCTGGCTCTCCACGACGCGACCGATGATACACTCCACGCCCGCGTGAAGCCCGCGAGGTTCTCCGAGATTGCCTGGGCCTTGCTCCTCGCCGCGTGCGGAGGCGCCGGCGCGCGCGCGAAGTCGCCTTCTGGGCCAAATGATGCGGGAAAAACGCGCGTTTCCGAGCCGCGCTTGGAACGCATCATGATCTCTCCGGATCGCGTCGCCGCCATTTCCGCAGGCGAGCCGGATCCAAAGGGTGCCGTCGCCAGCGAGCTCGTCATGGGACGTGAAGGGTCCACGCGGCGCCTCTTCTTCCATTTTCCCGTGACGCTTCCGAACGTGGGCACGCTGAAATCGGCGGCGCTCTTGCTGACGCGCTCGAGCGACGTCGACATGACGGGCCCCATCGAGCTCCATGCGATGCGCGTCATCGATCCGTGGGACGCGAAATCGATCAACTGGCCGCTGCAACCGCGCATCGAAGAAGCGCGGACCGAGCACGCGACGGTGACGCCGGCGGGCGCGAAAATCGTTCGGCTCGATGTCGCCGAGATCGTGAAAGCGTGGCCCGCGCACGATCCGTCCGATCAGGGGATCGCCGTCGTCGCCGATCAATCGACGGCGGCGGGAGCTTCGTTTGCCTACATTTCGTCCCAGGATCGGCCGCCCGAGCTCGAGATTCTGTGGGCTTATCCCGACGCGCCGGTCAAGGCCGAGCCTCCCGCAAAAAAAAGCCCGGTCGGCATGAAAAAATGACGGCTGCCGCGTATCAAAGCCATGAAGAGAGATGGCCGCGAAAGAAATGCGGGCGCGATGAACAAAGCGAGACGACGCCCGTCGAACCTTGCGGTGAGGTGTGCTCTAGAGGAGACTCTGCGACGATGACGATCTGGTCCAAAAAAGGTGTAGCTGTCTGTGCGGTGTCGGCTGCGGCCATCTTGGCGATCGCGACTGGCTGCAAGGATTCGAGCGCGAAGGAGACCGGCGGCTCCGGACAATCCGGACAAGGAACCGCCCAAGCGAGCGCTCCGGCCGCGGGCAGTCATATCGACGGAAAAAATTACAAGATCGACGCGAAGCCGGTCGGCGACTGCGCCGCGGGCTCGGAATGCAAGGTCGCCGTGCGGCTCGAGGCCCAAGGCGATTACCACATCAACGGCGAGTATCCGTACAAGCTGAAAGCCGAGGGCGCGGGCGTCGAATTTCTCGGCACCGATGCGGCAGGCAAGAACACGTTCTCGAAGAGCGCCGGCGATTTCGTCGCCGACCCCGGAACGCCCGCGAAGGCCGGCACGATGACGGTGAAGTTCAAGCCGAGCGCGAAGGGCAACGTCACGATCAACGGCACCTTCAAGATGAGCGTGTGCTCCGCACAAAACTGCCAGCTCGAGACACAGGAAATCTCGGTCACGGTCACCGCGAAGTAGCGCTACGCTCATAGCGTGAGCATCGCCGACGAAATTCAGCGCGTCGCACAAGGCGTCGAGAAGCGGTTCCAGGCGAGCCGGCGCGTCCTTTCGTTCGCCGAATACCTCGATCTCTTCGCGTCGAATCCCGTGCGCTATGCACGCGATGCGAGCCGATACCTTCGCGACGTCGTCGAGCATTACGGCACGACGCAGGTGAAATATCCCTGGGGCGAGGTCACGCGCTACTCGCTCTTCGATCTTCCGTGGGAGCCGCGCGAAGGGAAAAAAGCGCCGATCGGCGCGCTCATCGGCCAAGAG
>JAICXU010001108.1 GCA_025934595.1 Polyangiaceae bacterium
CGCTCGACTTGTTCACGCTCGATCTTCGGGTCGATCTTCATGACGGGCACGGGCGCCGCTTCTTGCGTGAACGCGTTCATGCCGACGATGAGCCTTTGCTTTTTTTCGATCTCGAGCTGCGTCGCGTACGACGTGTTTTGGATCTCGCGCTGCGGGTACCCCTGCTCGATGGCGTCGACCATGCCGCCGAGATCGTCGACTCGCGCGATGTATTTTTCCGCTTCTTTCTCGAGCCGGTGCGTGAGCGATTCGACGGCGTAGCTACCGCCCAGCGCATCGACGAAATCGGCCACGCCGGATTCGTGGGCGACGATCTGTTGCGTCCGAAGCGCGATCGTCGCCGCTTCGCTGGTCGGGAGGCCGAGCGCTTCGTCGTAACTATTCGTGTGGAGCGACTGGCATCCGCCGAGCACCGCCGCGAGCGTCTGCACCGTCACGCGCGCGATGTTGTTCAGCGGCTGCTGCGCCGTGAGCGTCGCGCCCGCGGTTTGGCAGTGAAAACGGAGCGCACGCGCACGCGGTGATTTCGCGCCGAAGCGCTCGCTCATGAGACGTGACCAAAGGCGCCGGGCGGCGCGGAATTTCGCGACCTCTTCGATGAGGTTGTTCTGCACGTTGAAGAAAAACGAGAGCTGCGCGCCGAAATCGTCGACCTTCAATCCTGCGTCGATCGCCGCCTTCGTATAAGCGAGCCCGTCCGCGAGCGTGAACGCGATCTCTTGCGCCGCGTCGCAGCCGGCCTCGCGAATGTGGTAGCCGCTGATCGAGATCGTGTTCCACTTCGGCACTTCTTTCGACGCGAACGCGAAGATGTCGGTGATGAGGCGAAGGCTCGGACGAGGCGGAAAAATGTACGTTCCGCGCGCCATGTACTCTTTGAGGATGTCGTTCTGGATCGTGCCGCGGAGCGCGCTCCGAGCGACGCCATTTTCTTCGGCGACCGCGATGTAGAGACAAAGGAGGATCGACGCGGTCGCGTTGATCGTCATCGACGTCGAGATCTTGTCGAGCGGCAAGCCTTGAAGCAGCGTGCGCATGTCTTCGATCGAGTCGATCGCGACGCCCACGCGGCCGACCTCGCCTTCGGCGCGCGTATCGTCGGAGTCTCGGCCCATTTGCGTCGGTAAATCGAACGCGACGCTGAGGCCGGTTTGCCCTTGTTCGAGCAAATAGCGATAGCGCGCGTTCGATTCCGCGGCGGTTCCGAAGCCTGCGTACTGGCGCATCGTCCACAGTCGCCCGCGATACATGTTCGGCTGCACGCCGCGCGTGAAAGGCGGCTCACCGGGAAATCCCGCGTCGCGCGTTTCGTCGAAATCGATGCTCGCGAGATCGTCGGGGCCGTACAGATCGGCGGCATCGGCGTGCCCCGCGAGGACGCCGATGCGGGAACGCGGTTTTTCTTTCTTCGAGAGAGGCTCGAGCGCGCGGGCTCGCCACTCGCTTTTTTTCTTTTCGTAGTCGCTCATGCTTTTCGTCGAAGGACCCGCGCGAGCGCCTCCCCTGCTGCGCGCGCGAGCTCCTCCATCGCCTTCGTGCTGAGCATGGTGTCGCCGAGCTCGTCGGCAACCACCAATACCGCGGTTTTTCCGAGGACGCGCACCGGAGCGATCGCCAC
>JAICXU010000726.1 GCA_025934595.1 Polyangiaceae bacterium
CCGATTTCGCGCCGGCGGAGGTAGCGAGCGCGGCGAAAGCTCCGCGTGACTCGGGCATCGCACCGAACGGCGACGATCTCGGTGACAGCGCCGACCCCGTTTTTCGGCGACCGTCGGGGGAGATACCGGCGCTCACGTGCGACGAGGCACGCAACATCGTCGCGCAAGTCGGCGAGGAGCTCGCGTTCGATCCGCCGAGCGTGCGAGCGCCCGCGTTTGCATCGTCGGTTTCGGATTGGCTGGACCCGCACGGATTTTGGGCGGCTTCGAGCTCGTCGCCGCCATACTCGGCCATCACGAAAAATTCATCGGCGCTCTCGGCGGAGATTCTCGCGTCGCACGGAGAGTGCACGGCCGCGCGCGAGGTGGGCAAGAGCCTCGCGCATTGGATCGACGACCTTCGCCGCCGCTACGACGCGCGCCTCCAGCACCCGAACGCAACGTCGCTCACCGAAGCGGCGAGCGATCCGATCCTCGACGACGCGACGACGACGCACGCGGAAATCGATACCGTCGAGCTCCTAGCCGATCGCCTCGCGTCCCTGCATGCGGCGCTCGGGGTCGAGGCCGATCCGATCCTCGAGGCCGCGCGCGATCGCTATTTTCCGGAGTTCGGTCCGGACGCTTGGTCGCGCGTCGTGCTGGCGGCGGCCGTTCGCGCGTACGTGCCGCTCGTCGATCCGCATGGCGCGTGGGCGCCGCTCGACGAAGAAGCAAGCGTCTACGAAATCGATCTCGACGCGAATCCACCGGTGCCGCTCTGGGAGAAAGTGTTGCGAACGGCGGCGGGCGCGCGCATCGAATCGGGAGCGCTCGCACCGTTCAAAGACGGCGACGTCGTCGTCGAGCTCGATCACATGATGATCGCGGGTCTGTCGCTCGAGCAAGTCGATCAGCTCGGCATCGTCGCGGCTTCCGCGCGCGATCCGATCGAGGCGCGCGTTCTCCGTGAAGGCGAAACGACGCTGCGCACGATTCACACCGAAGCGGAGAAGCCCGAAGACGACAGCGCGCCGGAAGCTCGCGACGATCTCGAAGCGCATCGTGTGGCCTACGGAGACGCCGACGTCGGCGTCGTTGCCATTCGCGAGGTCCGCGACGATCTCGGCGAGGCGCTCGCGCGAACGGTGCGAAGCCTGCGCTCCGGCGATCGTCCGCTCGCGGGCCTCGTGCTCGATTTGCGCGGAAACGGCGGCGGATCCACGGAAGGAGCGGTGACGGCGCTCTCGATTTTCTTGCCGAGCGCAGAGCTATTTCCGATGAAGCGACGCGACGGATCGATCGAGACCGAAGCCACGCCGGGATCCGTGCTGGGCGAATCGTACGTCGGCCCGCTCGCGACGCTCGTCGACGGATCGACCGCGAGCGCCGCGGAAATGATCGCAGGTGCGCTCGCGGCCTATCATCGCGCGCCTACCGTGGGTCTTCGCACGTACGGCAAAGGTTGCGCGCAGGAATACGAAGACGATGATCCGCGCACCGGTGTCTTGCGACTCACGACGCTGCTCTACGCATTGCCGGATGGCACCGCCGTGCAACGTGTCGGTCTCACGCCGATGATTCGCGTTCCCTTCGCGCCGTTGCCCGGCGAGGACGACACGACGGAGAGCGAAGCGAAGCTCGATGGCGCGCCGCCGACCTGGAAGGGACCGGACATGCGAACGATGGAAATCGTCGAAAAGCTCGATCACGCGAACGCGATGAATTGGCCGCCGCCGACGGGCGCGGCGCGTTCGTGCGACGACGCCGACGTATGCCGTGCGCTCCGGGCGCTCGCGACGCCCGCGATCGCAAACCTGACGCGCGTCCAAAAAGTCAGCGTACCACGCGCTCGTCGATGAGCCCGCACGCGAACGCGGACTCGAGCGCGCGCCGAAGGCCTTCGTAATCGGGATAGTCGTCGGCGGTGAAGCATTCGATGCCGAAGATCGTGTGCACGAGCTTTGCGATCTCCGGATCCGTCGATGCGGCGGTGAGCGCGTTGCGAACCTTGTTCCGCCTCTCCTCGTCGAGATTGACGTGAGCCGCCGTCACGTCGGCGGGGATCGATCCGAACGCGACGAGGACGCGCACGAGCTCCTCGGCGCCTTCGACGTCGGACCATCCTCCGAACGAAAATTTTCCGTGAGCGTCCGCGCGAGCGTGCGTCGCGACGGCGTCGGCTTGCTCTCCGAGAAGCGCGCGAATCGCGGAGTCGTGCGAGCCGTAGAATTTTTCTTCGCCGAAGAGCCCGCGCGGATCCACACCGCGCGCGAAGAGCGCAATGCGCGGCAGCACGTACCCCGCCGCGCTCCACCGGTCGACCCAGCCGACGCGCGTGTCGCGAAGATCTTCGAGCTCGCGGATCGGCGATTTTCTCCGGACGACGAGCACCGATTCGTAACGCGCGATCGCCGCGCGCTCGTGGCTCACGAGGGCGGTCGCCACCTTCTCGCGTTCGAGCTTCGCGTAGACGATCGGCGGCAGCCACGCGAGGTCGGCGCCGCCCGCGCGCATCATCTCCGCGAGCTCTTGATAGGAGAGCGCCGCGCGGGTCGTGACGCGGATGCCCGTTTTTTGGGAGAGCCACGCGAAGAATGCGGCGAGATTTTCACCGACGGGACCGGAGTTTTTTTGCCACGCCAAGGCAAAAACGAGCTTGTTTCCCCGGCTCGACATAACCGTAGACTAGCAGGTGTCGTCACCATCGACGTGGTACGCTTCCATTCGCATGTCGCAGCCTCTGCCCCCTCCGCCGCCGGGGCAATCGGCGGATC
>JAICXU010000474.1 GCA_025934595.1 Polyangiaceae bacterium
CGCGTCGCTGCGACTCGCGGTCGAGCGCGTTCCGGATCACGGCCCGTCTTGCGATGCGCTCGAGACGCTGCTCGACAAAACCACCGAGGAAGGTGGCGCGCTTTACGAGGAAGCGTTCGAAGCGCTCGAGGGCGTGTATCGCGCGGCGAATCGGGCCGCGGATCTCGCACGTCTCTACGAGCGCCGCGTGAATCGAGCGACGGGGCCGCGCGATCAGATTCGAGCGCGCCTCCAGCTCGCGCGGGTGCACGAAGAGGAAGGAAAGGATCCGGCGAAGGCGCAACGCGCGGTCGAGCAAGCCGCCGCCGTCGATCCGTCCGACGCCGACGTCCTCGCCGAGCTCGAGAGGCTCGCGGCGATCACGGGCGATTGGCTGCAAGCGGCCGACGCATTCCGCAGCGCGCTTTCCGGCGAGGCCGCGAAGAGCCTCACGAGCGCGACGCGCGCGGAGCTGTGGGTGCGTCTCGCGAATTGGCGCCGCGAAAAGCAGGGCGACAAGACGGGCGCAGAATCGGCGCTGCTCCAGGCGCTCGAGGCGGAGCCCGAAAATCTCGGCATTTTGCGCGATCTCGAGGATCTCCGCCGTGCACCCGGTCGCGAGCGCGATCTCGTCGCGACGCTCCGGCAACGCGCCGGGCTCGAGAGCGAAGCGGCTTCGAAGCGCGACTTGCTCCGTGAAGCGAAAGAGGTCGCGCACGAAAAGATCGGCGATCTCGAGCTCGCCGAGGCGACGCTGCGCGATTTTCTCGTCGTCGACGACGCGGATCTCTGGGCGCTCGAGGAGCTCACGAAGCTGCGCGAGACGGCCGGCGATTCGAACGAGGTCGTGAAGCTCCTTCTGCGTCGCGCCGATCTGGAGTCCGAAGCCGAATCGGTTGCGGCGCTGAAGCATCGGGCTGCCGTGCTCTACGCCGAGAAGCTCGATGCAAAAGATCGCGCGGTCGAGATTTACGAAAAGCTCTTCGAGGACAACGGAGAGGATCGAGAAGCCGCGACGAAGCTCCGTGCGCTGTATTTCGAGCTCGGCAAACGCGACGAGCTCGCGAAGCTCCTCGACACGCTCGTCGAACGTGCGTCGAGCGGCGCGGACCGCGCATCGCTTCGCATCGATCTCGCACGACTCCAGGGCGAGCGCGGCAAGCCGGACGAGGCCATCGCGGCGCTTCGCGCGATCGTCGACGAAGACGAAGGTCACACCGAAGCCGTACTCGCGCTGTCGGACTTGCTCGAGAAAGAAGAGGCCTTTTCGGATCTCGCGGAGCTCTTGGAAAAGCGTGCCGTGCGCGCGCGGCGTGACGAATCGAGCGACCTCACTGCGCTCGAGATCAAGCTCGCGAAGCTCTACGAAGAGAAGCTCGAGGACCCGAAGCGCGCGCTGAAGACGTACGAAGACGTGCTTTCGCACGAATCGCATCATGCCGGCGCGCTCGAAGCCGTCGCGCGTCTCGCGGAGGCGGCCGGCGACGACGAGAAGACGGCCGACGTGCTCGCGAGGCTCCTCGATGCTCACACCGACGGGCTCGGTGCGCAGATCGCGCTTCGCTTGGCGGCCGCACGCGCTCGCCTGAAAGACGACGAAGGCGTAGCCGCCGCATTGCGCCGCGCGCTCGAAATCAGCCCTGAGGACGCGCAGGCCCGCCGTGAGCTCAAAGAGCTCTACGAGCGCACGAAGCAGTGGCCCGCGCTCGCCGACATGCTCGTCAGCGATGCCGACATCATCACGCGCGCGCATCCCGAGGAAGTGAAGGCGCCGGATCCGAGCACGACCCTCACGCCGCTCCCGACGAGCGCTTCGATGCGCCCCATGCGCACGTCGATAGCGCCGCCGCCTCCGCCGCCGACGGGACGTCTCGCCGAGGTTCTCGCGCTTCTTCGTCGCGCCGCCGAAATTCATTTGCGCGAGCGAAACGCGCCCTCCGACGCCGTTCCGATCCTCGAGCGCGCGCGCGATCTCGTTCCGACCGACCGCGAGCTGCTCCTCTTGCTGTGCGACGCGTACACGGCATCGGGCCGCGAACGTGACGCGACGGCGGTGCTGGAAAAAATCATCCAATCGTTCGGCGGCAAGCGAACGAAGGAGCTCTCCGTCTATCACCATCGTCTCGGCAAAGCGCTCGCGCAGCTCGGCGACAAGGACGTGGCGCTCGTGCAGCTCGACATGGCGTTCAAGATCGATCCGGGCTCGATCGCGGTCTTGAAAGATCTCGGCGTGCTCGCGCTCGAAGCCAACGATCTCGATCGCGCGCAAAAAACCTTCCGCGCGCTGCTGTTGCAGAAGCTCGATCCGAATGCGGGCATCTCGAAGGGCGAGGTCTTCTTCTATCTCGGCGAGATCAGCGCGAAGCAAGGCGACAAGACGAAAGCAGTGCAGATGCTCGAACGCGCCGTCGAGAACGAGCCCACGCTCGAGCGCGCGAAGGCACGCCTCAGCGAGCTCAAAGGTTGACCACCCGCATCACGAGCACGCTGAAAGGCCTATTTTTAGGCTGGATCGCGCGCCTCTGGCTCTCGACGTTGCGCGTTCGCTTCGTCGCGAGCACGGCGTACGAGCTCGCGGCGCGAGATCCGAATCGCGCGCCGTGGGTGTACTGCTTCTTTCACGGCACGCAGTTTTCGCTGCTCGCGTGGCGACGTCCGCGGGCGACGTCGGTGATGGTGAGCCACTCACGTGACGGAGAGATGCAGGCGAAGGCGCTCGCGGTGCAAGGCATGTCGATCGTGCGCGGCTCGAGCTCGCGAGGCGGCGCGCGTGCTCTCGTGTCGCTCGTGAAAGCGATGCGCGGCGGGCACGATGCAGCGTTCGCGGTCGACGGTCCGCGAGGCCCCTACGGTGTCGTGAAAGCGGGCGCGCTCGCGGCGGCGCAGAAGGCGGGCGGCGCGCTCGTACCGCTCGGCGTCGCGTGCTCCCATGCGTTCACGTTCGAAAAAGCGTGGGACAAGTTTCTGCTTCCGTGGCCTTTTTCTCGCGTGTTCGTGGTTGCTGGAGATCCGCTGCCCGGGGCGACGACGTGCGCCGAGCTCGAGGCCGCGATCCGCAAAAAGAGCCGCGACGCCTCGAAATTGAATACGCTGGGGCGCAGCGCGTCGAATCCGGAGGAAGCTTATTTTTCGCCGTCTGGCGGACAGGAGACAAACGAATGAGAACGTCGGTGGCTTGGATTTTCGTTTCGGGTGCGGTTCTCGTCACGACGGCAGCGTGCAGCGTAGCCGTCACCGCCAAGACGCAAACGAAGTTCACGTATCCCGACGAGACGCGCACCGACACCGTCGCGTGGACGGGCCAGGCGATCAAAATCGAGAACGACGGCGTGAATCCGAGCATCAACGGCGATCTCAAGATCGTCTCCGACGGCACGGCCACTGTCTCGGCCACCGGCGGCATCGTGGCGTACGCGGACGACACCGACAAAGCGAGCGCCGATCAAACGGCAGCCGAAGCCATTCAATCCTTCACGCTCACGAACGACGGCAGCACCATCACCATTCATTGCGGTCACGGCTCGGCACACGGATCGGCGGGCGCCGCCGGCTCCGGATGCTTGAATCTCACCGTGCATCTCCCCACTGGCACGGACACGCAGGCGCTCAACGTCACCGTCAACAGCGGCAACGGCCCCGTCGACGTCTCGGGTCCGGTCGTCGGCTCACTCAACGTGAACAGCACGGGCTCCGGTGACGTCAACGCGTCGGTCACCCCCGCTGTCGGCAGCAACAACCAGATCGTCGGCGGCGACGCCGTGACTGTCGCGCTGCCGGCAGATTTCGCGGCGGATCTCGTGCAGCTCGACTCCGACGCCGATCCGAAAGCGATCGACAGCTCCGCATTCCCCGACGTCGTGAACGGCCAGGGCCGCGGTCAAGCCGGCACGGGCGCGGCGAGCATCAAAGTCGGCTCGACAGGCATCGACAGCCTCTCCATCGCCAAGATCATCAAACAGTAGAGAGACGCGTCACGAAAACGCGATCGCGTCGATCTCGACGCGCGCGCC
>JAICXU010000179.1 GCA_025934595.1 Polyangiaceae bacterium
CCTCGAGATGAACACGCGCCTTCAGGTCGAGCATCCGGTCACCGAGCTCGTCTCCGGGCTCGATCTCGTGCGCGAGATGGTCACCGTCGCCGAGGGCAATCGGCTCTCGTTCACGCAGAACGATCTCTTCGCGCGCGGCGCGGCCATCGAATGCCGCGTGTACGCCGAGGACCCCGCGAACGGATTTTTGCCTTCGCCGGGTACGATCGAGAGCCTCACCGTTCCGAGCGGACCGGGGATCCGCGATGACGGCGGCGCCTATCCGGGCTGCACGATCTCGAGCTTCTACGATCCGCTGATCTCGAAGCTCAGTGTCTGGGCGCCCACGCGTGAACGCGCCATCACGCGCATGCGACGCGCGCTCGGCGAGTACGTCGTCACCGGCATTCGCACGAACTTGAGCTTCCACGAGAAGCTCTTTCAGCATCCCGATTTCGTCGCGGGAAAATACGACACCGGATTTTTGGAGCGAAATCGCGACACGCTGCTCGGATATTCCGAGGTCCCGCTCGATTCACGCGAAGCGGTCGCGGTGGCCGTGGCCGTGGCCGCGGCGAGGCTCGAACGCGCGACCGGAAAGGCGAACGCGACGAGCTCCGAAGCGGAGTCCCGTCTTGCGCCGTGGGTCGCGCATCATCGCGCGAGCAATCTTCGCTGAGATTCGACGCCCGTCTGGGATCGGGTCAACCGCCGTCGCCGCCGTCGCCGCCGTCGAGGCTGAATCCGCCGAGGCCGCACTCGTTCTGGCACGAGAGATAGATGCACTCACCGAGCGCTTGCGCGTTCGTGTCGTTGCCGACCGATCCGACGCACGACGCGCTGAGGGTGCCTTGCTCCGCGACGCAGTTGAGAGCGTCGTCGATTCCGTTTTTGCACTCGCAGTCTTTGTTGCACTCGGTGATCTGCTCCGAGCAGCTCGCGCGCGTGCATCCGAGGCACGTTCCGACGCTCGCGCCCGAATCGCCGAGCGACGCGTCCGGCAAGCTCAATGTGTTGAGGTCCGCGTCGTCGCAACGACCCGCGTCCTGAATTTGGACGACGTCCGCCGTCGACGTGTCTTTCGCCGTAACGTCCTGACTTGCGTCGGACGTATTGCCGGTCGAGTCGTCCGACGAGCCGCCACACCCTGCTCCGAGAGCGCCGGAAACACACGCCATCGGAAAGCCCACAAGCAACGCACCGAGCCAAAGCCGCGTTTTCATGCGGGCAACCTTACGCTGCGACTGCGCGCTTTGCTACTCTCGGCACGATTTTTAGCCCAAGTCACCCATGCTCACGACACCGCGCCGAAGCGCTTTTTTTGCCATGCTGTTCTTTTCCGTTCCGCCTCTCTCGATGGCGTGCACGGAGGGCGCGCTGCCGTCGAATCCCGTCGCGCGATTCGAGCTCGCGGGAGATGCGCTGCCGAATTTTTTGGACGTCCCGTTCCCGAGCGACATTTATGTGCAAAATACACATATTGTCGACCCGATCCCCGGCGTCGACGCCGTCATTCGGCGCAACTCGGAGTTCGTCACTCACGAGATCGCGAAGTCGAACGGCTTTTCGCGCATCGCCATGTCCCTTTTTTACGTCGACGACACGACGCAGCCCATCGATTCGAACGACCCCACGCTCGGTCGTCCGACTGCGATCATCGACACGAAGACGTTGCCGGCCGACGAGACCGCCTGCACCGAAGACACGAGCTCGGTGTTCTTGCTCGACCTGCAGGCGACCGATCCCGCGAAGGCGCGCGTTCCTTGTCGCGCGATGTTCCACTACGACGATCCCGCGACCTCGCTCGCGACCTCGCGTGACGCGCTGGCGGTGGGACCTGCGCGCGGCATCGTGCTCGAGGAAGGTCACACGTATGCAGCGGTGGTGACGAGCCGGGTGATGGACACCTCGGGGCGACGCGTGCTCGCGAGCGACGACTTCGCAAGGGTTGCAAAAGGAAACCGAGCGGGCGCGAACGCCACCATGTACGGAAGCGCGATCGACAAAGCGAAATCGCTGCTCGCCGGATCGCTCGCGACCGACGGCGCGGCCATCGTCGCGATCGCGCCTTACACGACGAGCCACCAATCATCCGAGCTCTTTCAAGCGCGCGCGATCATCGACGACACCGCTCCGCCGGTCCTCAAATTCGACGCGGCCTCGCTCGCGCCCATGGGCGTCGCGCGATTTGCCGCAAAAATAGCGGGATCGTTGCCGGCGGGATTCACGGCGAGCCTCGACGATTACTTCGGCATCGTCGATCCGAGCGCCAAGCTGCCCGATGGCACCGACGATCCGGACGATCATCTGCCGGTGCGCGCGCACGATCAAATCGCCGCCGTCGGCACCGGCGAGTTCGACGCGGTCGGCTTTCTCACGCACCCCGCCGATTTTTCCGACACCGACGGCGCGACGTTCGTGAAAGACGCCACCGGGAACATCGAGCGATCTCCCGACGCGCCCGTCGAAAAAATCTGGGCGACGATCGCGCTCCCCACCGCGACGATGCCCGCTTCCGGCTATCCGGTCGTGATCGTGCAGCATGGGCTCGCGAGCTGGCGCGGCTACGCGTTCACGATCGCCAACACGTTCTGCAAGCACGGTTGGGCGGTCGTCGCCATCGACAGCTACCCGTTCGGATCACGCGCGCCCGAGCCCCAGTTCGAGCACGACGCGAACACCGACTACCAAGGCGCGCCGGGCGCCACGTATGCGGGGCCGGACGGTATCGGCGACACATCGAACAACTCGCACAACGGCGCATTCGATCTTTTCGGCGGGCTCAAGAACTTGGGAGCCTTCCGCGACCAGCTCCGCCAAGCCGCCCTCGACACCACGCAGCTCGTTCGCATGATCCGAAACAATCCCGATTTGTCGTTTCTGCAAACGAGCGCCGCCCCGCCGAAATTCGACGGCGACAAGATCGCGTACCTCGGTGATTCGCTCGGCGCGATCGAAGGCACGGTCGCCGCGGCGATCGAGCCGAACGTGAAAGCTTGGGCGCTGAACGTCGACGGCGGCGGCATTCTGCAAGAAGCCGCCACGCACGGACCGTCGATCGGATTTCAGCTTGCGGCAGCGGGTGGATTATTTTTCGGGCTGAACGGCGACACGTACGACGAGGCGCATCCCCTCGTCGTCCTCGGACAGGCCATCGTCGATCCTGGCGACCCACTCACGTTCGCGAAGTTTCTCGTCACGAGCCCCCAACCCGTGGGCGGCATCGCGACGCCGCGCAACATTTTGCAAACCGAGGTCCTCTACGACGAGCTCGTCGCAAATGAGAGCGGCGAAGCGCTCGCTCGCGCCGCGGGCTACGGGCTCGCCGTGCCGAACGTCGGATCGAACGCGGGCGTCCTCGACGTGAAGGATCTCTCGCATCGCGCGGGCACCGTCCCACTCACGGATGTTCAGCCCGACGCGAACGGGGCGATTCACGACACACCGATTTCCGGCGTGACCGCCGTCGTCGTTCAGATCTCACCTGCAGTGCACAGCGAAGATCTCGTGTCGTCGACCGCGAAAAGACTATGGGCGATCCCGTTCACGCATCCGTTTTCGCAGCTGGATTCGAACAAGCAGTATTCGGTGCGCACGTCGTACCGTGCGATTCAGGCAACCGCCGCTTCGTTTTTCGCCGATGCTTTTGCGGGTGAGGCGCCCAAAGTGGCAGGTTTCACCCCACCGATTCGCGACGTGGACGACGACGGCGCCGCGGACGACGTTGACGCGGACCCCAACGATCCCCAAGTAAAATAACGGGCTCTCATCGCAGTCACGCGAGCCAAGGTTCCGGGCCGGTGCTAGTCCTTTAAAGGAGGGCTTTGTCGATGCGCAGCGCGAAGGCACATCAGCGGACGATCGCGGGTGCGCCGAAGAATGCGCCGAAGCGCTTTCGGTGGGCGCTCGGAAGCGCGAGCCTCGAGCCGCGCGCGGCTCGCGAAATCACGTTGCTTCTTGCGCTCGCATCGGCGTGCATCGCGGGCGTCGTTCTCGGTGCCGGGATCTCGGAGCGCGCCGTCCTCGCCGGATGCGCGCTTCTCATGGTGACGCAGGCCCTGAAGAAATGGGCCGCCCATGTGAAGACGGCGCGGGAAGCGGGGTTCGTGTCGCTCGATGATCGCGGCGTCGTCCGCAAGCACGCGGCGAAGAGCGCGCTTCTCGCGACGTGGTCCGCGCCGTTCGGCGTGTCGCTCTTCGCGAGCAAATCCGGCGACCGCGCGCTCATGGCATTCACATCGGACGGCGCCACGCGATATCTCGGCGTCCACGTTCCCGCCGGCGAAGAGCCCGTAGCGGCGACGCTCTTCGGTCGCTCCGCGATCCACGCCGACGACGACGCGCTCTTCGCGCAAACCATGGAGACGTCGCTCCGCGCGGCGAGCGCGGCGGGCTTGCTGGCGGCCATCGAGCGACGCGAGCCGGCCGCGCTCGAACGCGCGTATTTGTCGAGCGCGCGTGGCGAGCCCATCACGCTCGAGCCGACATCGCTCCGTGTCGCCGGGCGCGAGTTCGATTTGCGTGCACCGCTCGAGTGGCGTCCCTTCTTGTTCCACGAGGTCGCAGGACAAGTGACGACGATCTACCAAGCGATTTGGCTTCGTCAGGAGTCGACGGATCGCACCGCGGAGATCGCGCTCGTCGCGCCGCTCCCCGCGACGAGCGACGTGCGGCTCTCGCCGTCTCTCGCCGATTCGCCGCCTTCACGCGAGATGCGCGTCGCGATCGAGCGTCTCTTCATGCCGCTCATTCGACGCGCCCTCGAGCGCTCGGCGGCACGCGTCTCGCGAAGCAGTTACGCGCCTCTTCGCGCGGTGGCGAAGGCGAAAGGCGGAGCATCGAGCGGCGCATAAGCAGCGGGGGCTGTGGTAAACCGTTGCGCGCCGATGTCGAACTTCTACGTCACGACGCCCATCTATTACGTGAACGACGTGCCGCATCTCGGCACCGCGTACACGACGATCGTCGCGGACGCGCTTCGTCGCTTTCATCTTCTGATCGGCGACGACGCCTACATGCTCACCGGCACGGACGAGCACGGCCAGAAGATCGAGCGTCAGGCAAAGGAGCAAGGCCTCGAGCCCAAGGCGTTCACCGATCTCATCAGCGAGCGTTTTCGCGAGGCATGGCCGAAGCTCGAAGTCGCCGCGAATCGATTCATTCGCACCACCGATCCCGATCACGAAGCGTTCGTCGTCGATCTCTGGAAAAAAATCGCGGAACGAGGCGACCTCTACGAAGGCGCGTACGAAGGTTGGTACTGCGTCGGCTGCGAAGATTTCAAAACCGAGAAAGAGCTGGTTCAGCCCGGCAACATTTGCCCGCTGCACAAGACGCCCGTCGAGCGCGTGAAAGAGACGTCGTATTTTTTCCGCCTCTCGAAGTGGGAAAAGCCGCTGCTCGATTTTTATGCGCGCCATCCGAAGTTCATCCAACCCGAGACGCGCCGAAACGAGGTCTTGAGCTTCGTCCAAGGCGGTCTCAAAGATTTGTCAGTGTCGCGCACGAGCTTCTCGTGGGGAATTCCCGTCCCTGAAACGAAAGCGGCGACGACGAAAGCCAAGCACGTCATGTACGTGTGGTTCGACGCGCTCACGAATTATCGCAGCGCGCTCGGGCACGGCGAGCTCACGCGATTTTGGACGCCGAACGCGCAGGTCGTGCATCTCGTCGGAAAAGACATCCTGCGTTTCCACGCGATCTTCTGGCCCGCGTTTCTCCTCGCCGCGGGCTATTCGGAAGACGAAATTCCGAGCGTCGTCTTCGCGCACGGGTTCTTGACGATCGACGGTCAGAAAATGAGCAAGTCGCTGCGCAACGCGGTCGATCCGCTGAAGATCGCGAGCGAGCTCGGCGCCGATGTCCTTCGATATCATTTGCTGCGCGCGATCTCGTTCGGACAAGACGGCGACTTCGATCACGCGGCGCTCCTCGAGCGCTACAACGCCGATCTCGGAAAAAATCTCGGCAACCTGCTCAATCGCACGCTCGGCCTCTGCGCGAAGATGACGGCGGGCAAGGCGCCGAAGATCGGCGAGCGCTCGCCACTCGACAACGAGCTCGAAGCTACCGTGAGCGCGGAGCTCGACAAGGTGCGACAGGCTTGGGAGAACCTCGAGCCGCATCGCGCGCTCGAAGGCGTGATGACGATCTGCTCGGCGGCGAACAAGTACGTCGACGAGTCGGCGCCGTGGGCGCGCGCGAAAGACGACCCGTCACGCGTTCCCACGATCCTCGGCATGTTGCTCTCGGTCTTGAAAGCCGTGAGCGCGCTGATTTGGCCCGCGATGCCGAAGAAGAGCGACGAGATGCGCACGCAGCTCGGGCTCGCGGCGTTGTCGCCGAAGATCGGCACCGTGATCTGGCCGTCGACGCTCGACGCAGTCCCCGAAGGCACGGCGCTCGCGGCCGGCAAGCCTCTCTTTCCGACCCTCGATGCCGATCAACAAAAGGCGATGCTCGAGAGGCTCGTGCCGAAGCTCGAGGCACCGGCGCCCGCCGCGCCGCCCGCAGCCCACGAAACGCCGCAAAAATCAGCCGATTCGCAATCGATCGCCTACGACCAGTTCGCCGCCGTCGACTTGCGCGTCGGCCTCGTGCTCACGTGCGAGAAGGTGCCGAAGAAGGACAAGCTCCTCCGGCTCACCGTCGATCTCGGCGAGGTCGAGCCGCGGACGATCGTCGCAGGCCTTGCGCTGTCGTTCACCCC
>JAICXU010001080.1 GCA_025934595.1 Polyangiaceae bacterium
GCCGGTGCCCGGCGGCGCGGGCACGCCGTCCGCGCCGCTTTCGCTGATCGATCTTTCAGGTGGTTCCGTGTGGCGCGTGGCGCTGCCCGTGCCGGAAGTCCGCCCGATGTATTCCATGATGGAGCAAAAACAGTACGGCCTGCCGCAAGGCACCGAGCTTCGCCTTCCGCTCTTTCACGCGAGCTTCTGACGAAGCTCGGGGCACTCGAGCTTCTGACGAGCTCGGGGCACGCGAGCTCGTGGCGAGCGCGAGCATCGGATTCGCCCTAAGGCGCGCGCGCGTCCCGCCGTTCATGGAGAGCGTGCGTCAGTTTGCGCGCTTGGTTTGTGCGTAGAGCGGATGATACGCTCGCGCCTAGCATGAGCATTCGTCTCGGACGGGAGAGTACTTCGCGATGACGGCGGCGCAGCGTTCCACGGGGGGCAAACCGGTTGACCCGATGCTCGGTCGCGTGGTCGCGGGCCGCTATCGCCTCGAAGCGCGCGCCGGCGAAGGCGGAATGGGCGTCGTTTATCGCGCGCGCCACGTGCTCATCGATCGCGTCGTCGCGCTCAAGCTCATTCGGCCGGACCTTCGCGGCGAAACGCATTTGCGCGCATGGATGCTTCGCGAGGCGCGCGCCGCGAATCGCGTCGATCACGCGCACATCATCGACATCCACGACATCGGCGAAACGGAAGAGGGCGAGCTTTATCTCGTCATGGAATATCTCGTCGGCACCGCGCTCTCGGCGGAGCTTTCGCGAGGCCCCATGGCGCTCGGTCGCGGCGTCGACATCCTCGAGCAGATGTGCGCCGCCCTCGCGCGCGCACACGACCTCGGCGTCATTCATCGCGATTTGAAGAGCGACAACATTTTGCTTTCGTCGCGCGGTGGTCGAAAAGACTTCGTGAAAATTTTGGACTTCGGTCTCGCGCATCTCGCGATGGACCCGCGCCTCGCTCCGAAAGGCGCTGTCTTCGGAACGCCCGAGTACATGTCGCCGGAGCAAGCGCGCGGCGAAGAAGCCGGACCGCAGAGCGATCTCTACGCGCTCGGCGTTTTGTTTTTCGAAATGCTCACGGGACAGCTCCCGTTCCGGTCGAACGATCGCGAGACGCTCCTCGAGATGCAGCGCACCGCGCCCGCGCCGAAGCCGCGAACCGTCAAGCCCGACGTGCTCCCGGCTGCCGAGTCGATCGTGCTGAAGCTGCTCGAGAAAGATCGTCGCAAGCGTTTCCAAGACGCCCACCATCTCCACGAAGAATTGAAGGCGATGCAGCGCTCGATCCCGAGCAATGCGTGGGACGTCGGCGCCGGTGGAGAATTGCCCGCGCCGCCTCCGCCTCCGCCTCCGCAATCGCCGGGCGTCATCGAGTGGGCGAACCGCGCGTCGCTTTTTTCGCGCATGGTGAGCCGCGCGTATCCCGCAGGAAATGCGCCGCCGGACGTGCAAGCGGCGATCGCGCAATCGTGGGATCTCGCTTCGCGCGCGTCGCGTCTCGAAGGCGAGGTCGCGAGCCACACGCGCAAGCTCGAATCGCTCGAGCGTCGCGGTCGTGCGCTACGTGCGGAGATCGGCCGTAAGGTCGAAGAGCTCGCGCACGAAGAGTCGCGCGCGCTTCGCGATGTCGCGGGCGAGCAACACGAAGCAGGTCGTCTTCGCGAGCTCGTCGCCGCGGCGGAGCGCACGGCCGCCA
>JAICXU010001092.1 GCA_025934595.1 Polyangiaceae bacterium
AAGACGCCGAGGACGCCGAGTGAAGATCTGGATTTTTGATCCCTTGATCCTCGGCGAACTCGGCGTCTTGGCGGTTCGCTTTTTTTGATTCTCTACTTGTCGATCGGCGCGCCTTCGGCCAGCCATTGCGCGATCAAGTTCCGCTCGTCTTCCGTGATGCCCGTCTTGTTGTTTTGCGGCATCGTCTTCGACACCACCGCGCGCGCTTGGATGCGCTCTTTGCGCATTTGGATTTGCTCTGGCGTGTCGAACATCACGCCGGCGGGGGCGACGGGAATCGTCGGATCCTTCGGCGTCGCCGAGTGACACGGCCGACAGCGTTGGCCGATCACGAGATTCACTTGCGCGAACGAAACGTACGGAGCGTTCGCGGTGGCGACGACGGGCTTTGCTCCCGGCGGATGCATGAAGAGGACGAGCACGATACCCGCGGCGACGGCTCCCGTTCCGATCGCCCCCGGAATCCATGTCGGGCTCGGGTTGTAGCGAATGTTCATGAAGTGCCGCACGCCCGCGCCGCCGACGATGAGCACGGCGAGGATCAGCCAATTCACCGAGCTGCCGTACGTGCTCGGGAAGTGGTTCGAGATCATCAAAAAGAGAAGCGGGAACGTGAGGTAGTTGTTGTGGATCGATCGCTGCTTCGCGAATTGGCCGATCGCGGGGTTTTGTTTCTCGCCGGCGAGCGTCGCGCGCACGAGCTCGCGTTGCGACGGGATGATGTGGAAGAACACGTTGCCGCTCATGCACGTGCCGATCATCGCGCCGACGTGAATGTAGGCCGCGCGTCCGCTGAGCAAATGCGTGAGCCCGTACACCGCGCCCGCCAAAATGCAGAACGAAAGCAACGTGGCGAGCCAGCTGATCTTCGCGAGCGGCGTGCGCCAGAGAATCTCGTAGAGCGCGAAGCCGCCGAAGATCGATCCGAGCCCGACCTCCATCGCTTCCGTCGGTGTCAAGCTCGCGATCGCGGGATCGGCGAGCATGCCCTCCGTCGCGTAGTAAACGAGGAGGAGCAGCGCGATGCCCGTCATCCACGTGATGTACGATTGCCACTTGAACCAGTGGAGGATCGGAGGCATCTCCCCCGGCGCGAGATGCTTCTTCTCGACCTCGTAAAATCCGCCGGAGTGCACCATCCACATGGTGCCGATTCGCAGCTCCGGATCTCCCGCCTTCTTTTCGAGATTGCGGTCGAGCCAATTGAACAGCATCGAGTTGCCGATCCACATGATGCCGGCGATGAAATGCGCCCAACGAAAGACGAGCTCGACCAGCTCTTTGACGTTCGGATTCAAGCGAATGCGACTTTAGCGAGAGTCGGATGAAAGATCAGCTTTCGCTCTTTTCAGGCGGACAGAAGGACCTCGGACCGGCGCGCGTGAAATCCGTGTATATTGCACGCGATCACGAGCTCGCTGCGGCCCTTCCTCCGTTCGTGCGCTTCGGAACGAGCAGCTGGACGTTTTCGGGCTGGGCGAATCTTTTTTACGAATCGCCCCCGCAGAAGGAGCTCACGCAAAAAGACTTGGTGCATTCGGGCTTGCAGGCTTATGCCGAAAACCCCTTGTTTTCCGCGGTCGGGCTCGATCGCAGCTATTACGGCCCGGTCCCTCGCGAGGAGCTCGACGCCTATGCGCGCGAGCTGCCGG
>JAICXU010001103.1 GCA_025934595.1 Polyangiaceae bacterium
CGTGGCGCTCGCAGAGGTGCAGCGTCGTCGCGGTGAGTCGCGAGACGCGGCGGACACGCTCGGAGATTTCGTCGAGTCGCATCCGAATGCCGTCGAAGCAAAATCCCTCTACGTGTCGGCGCTGCGAGGGTCGGGTCAGGTCGACAAGGCGATGAGCGAAGCCCACGAGCTGCTCGTGAAGAAGCCGGGAGACGCCTCGGCGCTCGCCGAGCTCGCGCTCTGTCATCTCGCGAAAGGCGAAAATGACACCGCGCAGCTGCTCGCGAAGCAGGCCCTCGAGTCGAATCCGAAGTCCGCGGTCGCCGAGCGAGCCACGGGTCTCATTCAGCTCGCGAACGGCGACGACGCGCTCGCGTTCCAATCGTTCTTGAAGGCCACGCAGGAAGACCCGACCGACACGACGGCGCGCCTCAACATGGGCGCCGTTCTTTTGCGCGCGGGCGCTTATCCGAAAGCGGAGGAGCAGTATCGAGCCATCATTCAGCTCGATCCGGAGAACGCGGATGCGAACGTCGGCCTCGCGGCGGCGCTTCGCGGCGAGTCGACGATGACGAACGCGAACGGGCAGCCACCGCCGGACGGCGCGGTGAAACAGGGACAGGCGGAAAAAATTCTTCAAGGCGTGATCACGCGCGACGCACACAACACGAGCGCGCTCTACAATCTCGGCGTCCTGTACGCAGACTTTTTGAAGAAGCCCGACGAAGCGAAAAAATCGTTCAAGCGCTACCTGTCGGACGCGCCGAAAGACGACCCTGCGCGCGCGGATGCGGAGAAGTATTTGTCGACGCTCGAGAGCATGAGCCCCGACACGAAGCCTGCGCCCGCTCCGCCGCCTGCGAATCCGAAGGCCGCGCCCGCGAAAGGCGGAAAGAAATGAGAGCGCGACGTCGAATCGCGTTCGCGCTCGTCGGCGCCACGATCTTCGGCGCGCTCGTCGCCGTCGTTCCCGACCTCGCGCCCTATTCGCCCGAAGAGATCGCATACGCGCAGACGAAACGGAGCAAGAAGAAGAAGCCGAAACCCGCACCGGCCGCCACATCGAGCGAATTCGATGCATCTGCGCCACTGTCGTCGCGCGCGGAAGAGGGGCCGCCGCCCGGCTCACGCGAAAAGGAAAAGAAGGATGCGGGCGGGCAAGGCGCGGTCATCGAGCAGACCACGACGAAAGGCGGCGACGGCGGCACGCGCGTATTCCGCTTCGGCGAGATCGACATCGAAGGTCGCCTTCGCAGTCCGCAGCTCGTGTACTTCTTGCGCCGCGTGCGCGCCGAGTTCGCCGCGGGCGATCTCGGGCATCGCAGCTTCATGCGCGAGCTCTCGGACACGCGACACGATCCGAATTTCTAATCGCGCTCATCGCTCGGTGAGACGTGCGGCGTGCACCAACAGATAATTTCGTTCAGGCGTGCTCGCGGTTCCGTCGGCCGCGCGGCGATACGCGGCGATCGCTTCTTCGATGCGCCCGGCGCGCTCGAGCAAATGCGCCCGCGCAGCTTGGACACGGTAATTTCCTGCCCATTTCGCGTCGTCGGCGATCGCGTCGATTTCCCTGAGCCCCGCCTCGGCACCTTCGACCATCGCATGGGCGATCGCGCGCGTGAGCCTCACCATGGGGCTGTC
>JAICXU010000414.1 GCA_025934595.1 Polyangiaceae bacterium
AATTCCAAAAACTCCCGGTGGGAGAACACGCCTCGATCTTGATGCACACCGGGTTGTGCGCGTCGACGCAGAGATCTGCACCAACGCCGCGATGCTCGCTTCGGCACCTCGCATCGTTCGACAGGCGGTCGAAGGAACCAACCGACCTCCGACTGCCCGGCGACGATACCGAGACGTCGTCAATGTTGAGGTTGGCCCGGTGCCGCCGTTCCGTGCGGAAGCCCACCTAGCATTCGGAGCGGATTCCGGATCGCAGCCGCCGCCGCGTCCGGTGCGCCCGCGTCTCCCGGCCTGTTACCCATCCCCGGCACCGTCCACGTGATCTTTCCGAAGCGCGGCGCGAAGTGGAAATTGCCCTTCCCCAGGATCGGCGACCACGCAACACCGCCATTGTTCTTCATCGCGTAGAAATTCACGCGCCACGTGTCGCCCGGCTTCGGCGGATGATTCGCGGCCTTCGAATACGCCGTCCACGGGATCGCGGCCTCGACGATGTAGCCCGTGTCCTTGTCGCCGCTTTTGTCGAGCGTGCCTTGCACCGTGACCGCGCTCTTCAATTTCGGATCCCAATCCTCGTGACCGAAGGGCCCATTCGGTTCGGTCTTCGGCTGATTGTAGGAATCGAATTGCGAGTGGAAGATCTTGTTCTGCGGATTGATCTGCAGCTCGTAATAGTCCTTGTTGTCGCCGTCGCCGTCGGGGTCGACCATCATTTCGACCGTCTCCTTCGTCCAATCTTTCGGCTGGCCGGTGACGGTGAAATCGTCCTTGTTGGTTTTCGGATCGGTGAAGCCTCCGACGACATCGGGATCGGTCACGTTGAAGAGGACGTACAAATTGTTGTCGTCCCACGCGAGCTTCGCCGAGCCGTTGACGGGGAACGCGGTGTTCGGCTTACCGGTTCCCACGTCGACGAAAGGGCCGGTGCTCACGGCTCCCTTCCATGCTTCGTCGTCGTCTTTTCCGTCGATCACGATCTTCTGATTCGACGCGAGCTTCATCACATTGAGCTTCGGCACGTCGTTCGCAGCGTGATCGTCTTGCACGGTGAGGCCCGTCTTGATCTTCGCGACGATGGCGCGATTGTCGCCGTCGTTCGGTCCCTGGATGATGCGAAGACGCGCTCCGCCCTTCCAAATGCCGACCATGACCGCGAGCTCGGGACCTTTCACCCAATCGGGCATTTTGTAGGTTTGCTCGTCGACGTAGTACTTCCCTTTTTCCCACTTGTCGGGGCCGAGCACCTGCTTGTCGTTTTTCAGCTCGCGGATCGGTCCGTTGTTGTCGAGATTGTCCGTGCGATCCGACGCGTCGTCATGAAGGTGCGTGAAGAGCTTCCAGCCTTCATCGAGCGTGTCGTCGCAGCGCCAGTAATACGTGAGCTTCACGTCGGTGCCGGGCTTCGCGAGCTCGGGCTCGACCTTGTATCCGATGATGTGGACCTTGTTCTCGAAGTTGATGTCGACCTTGTGCGGAATGTCGGCCGGCTCGCTGTCCAAGATGTAAGCGGCCAGACGCGACTTGTCTTCGGCGGAAATTCCCTTCGATCCGCCGACGCATCCCTGGACCACCACCGCGCTGCCCAACGTCGCGAGCATGATGCTCGCGGTCGCCACGACCTTCGTCAGTCTCATCTCGCGTCCCTTTCCAAAGCGCGCCTGTCCTCTGGTTCAAGCGCGCGCATCCAGACCAGAATCACTTACGTCCCTTTTTGCGCGCATCCTTCTCGCGTTTGCGCTGCGCCTTCTTCGCGTTTCGTTCCGCCGCCGAGAGCGTCTTCATCTTCGTCATGTTCGGCCCCTCGCCGCCGCCCATGCCGGGAAATCCGCCCATTCCGGGCATCCCCGGAAATCCACCGGGCATGCCGGGGAACCCGCCGGGCATTCCCGGAAAGCCGCCCATTCCAGGAAATCCGCCGCCGGGCATACCGGGGAAGCCGCCGCCTTTCGCCATCTTCGAAAGGTTCTTCGCCATCGCGATGTTCTTCATGCCGGGGATGTTGCCGAGCAGGCCCATGTTCTGGCCGAGGCCTTCCATCATCTGCCGCATGAAGAGAAATTTTTGGACGAGCTCGGTGACGGCTTTTTCTTCGCTGCCCGATCCTTTCGCGATGCGCTGCGCCCGCGTGGGCTCGCGCACGAGCGCGTACGGATCGGCCTTTTCGAATTTCGTGAAGCTCTGGATGATGGCTTCGATTTTCGTGAGCTCGCGATCGTCGAGGTTCGCATCCGCCGGCAAGAGGCCATCCATTCCCGGCATTTTTCCGACGATTTCTTTCAGCGGTCCCATCCGCTGGATCATCCGAATCTGATTCAAGAAGTCGTCGAGAGAAAATTTCCCCTCGAGCATCTTCATCGCGTCTTCGGCCGCCTGCTTCTGATCGACGACCTCTTCGAAATCTTTCATGAGGCCGACGACGTCGCCCATGCCGAGCACGCGGCTCGCCATGCCTTCGGGTCGGAACTCTTCGAGCTTGTCGGTGCCTTCTCCCATTCCGGCGAAGCGAACGGGCGCGCCGGTGACCTCCTTCACGCTGAGCGCAGCGCCGCCACGCGCGTCGCCGTCGAGCTTCGTGAGCACGACGCCGGTGAGATTCAGCTTGTCGTGAAAGCCCTTCGAAACTTTGACGGCGTCCTGGCCGATCATCGCGTCGACGACGAGAAAAATATTTTCCGGCTGGACGTCGTCTTTGATCGTCGAGAGCTCGGTCATGAGCGCTTCGTCGATCGCGAGGCGACCCGCGGTGTCGTAGATGACGACGTCGCAGCCTTCTTTGCGCGCTTCGGCGCGCGCGGCTTTGCAGATCTCGACGGGAGAGGCGCCAGGAATATTGAAGACGGGCGCGCCGACGCTCTTGCCGAGCACCTTCAATTGCTCGACGGCGGCGGGACGCTGCATGTCGGCCGCGACGAGCATCGGCTTCTTTTTTTGCTTTTGCAGATAGCGCGCGAGCTTCGCGCAGCTCGTCGTTTTTCCGGAGCCTTGGAGGCCGACCATCATGATGCCGGTGAGGCCGTTCTTTTCTTCCGTGTACGTGATCGGCGGCGCGTCGTGGCCTTCCGCGTCTTTCGGCGGCGACATGAACTCGACGAGCTCGTCGTGGCAGATTTTGACGAACTGGTCGGCGGCCGAGACCTTCATCGTCTGGCCGTCTTGCGTCTTCGTGCGGACGCGAACGACCTCGCCGAGCGCTTTTTCTTTCACGCGCGCGAGGAACGATTTGACGACGCCGAGCTCGACGTCGGCTTCGAGCAAAGACAGGCGCACCTCGCGGAGCGCGGTCTCGATATTTTGCTCGGTGAGCTCGGTGAGACCGGCGAGGCGGTTTTTGGCCTGCTTGAATCCGTTGGAAAGCGCGTCGAACATCCGGCGCGAAGGCTTACCACGCCTGAAGGCGCGGCAAAACAAGCCTTTTCGTCGGCGCCACCCTTCCGCTTTCACGAACTGGGGCGGCGGCCTACAGGCGGTATTTGACGCGCAAGCCCGTCAGCTTGTCCTCGCACGGCACGAGATGGTCGTGCCCCATGTCGAGCAGCTTCGAGGCGGCGTCCAATCGTTCCGGCAACGCCGCGAGATCTTCCAGCGACGCGCCCGCGTCGCCCTTCGCGTCATCGAGAAGGTGCTTGGCTTCGATCTTCGTCTTCAGGGCGCTGGCGGTGGGCTCTGCCATCTGCATGCATTCGTTTTTCGCCGCACACACCTCGGCGTTCGAACATGCGACGGCGCGGAGCTTCTCGACCGCTGCGGTCTTGTCCTCGTCCGGCGCGGCTCGATAGACCTCGACGGCACGCAGGACGGCCGCCGCTTCTTCTTTGTCGTGCGAGCAACCGAAGAGCGCGCACATCGAGAAAAAGGCTGCAAAATATGTGTACTTTGCACGCATCAGCCGAGCTCGATCTTTCGCCACATCTCTTTTCGCATCCGTTCTTTCTGACGATCGGTGCGCGTGATGAGACGCGCCGCGCTCCACGCCGCGAGCAGCTCTCCCTCTTGTCCGAGCGACGGCATCACGGTGCGTCCCACGACGAACGCGCCGCCGAGAGGGGTGCGAATCGGCTCGCCCGCGAGGCCGTGGAGCTGCGGCGGAGCAATTTCCCATTGCGCGATCATTCCCTCGGCGTCGATGCTCGCGCCGGCCCTTCGCACGAGCGCGCGATCGACGCTCTTTCGTTTTCCGCTGCGAAAATCCCAGATCGATCGACCGTCGTGCGGTGAATCGACGACCACATAGTGCTTCTCGACGAACGGCAAAAATTCTTCGACCGTCGCGAGCACAGCCTCGCGCGCGGCATGGAACGACTCGGGACGATGCGCGTCGAGGAGCGCCTCCGCGACGAGCAGCGTGCGCTCGCGGCCCGCG
>JAICXU010000076.1 GCA_025934595.1 Polyangiaceae bacterium
AGACGATAGCGGCGTCTTCGCGTTCACTGCCATTTGCACGCACCAGGGATGTGAGATCGGCGCGCCCGATGCGACCGGGAAAACGACCTGCCCGTGTCACGGCGCGCAATTCGACGGCAACGGCGCCGTGCTGAGAAGTCCGGCGACGAGGCCTCTCGTGCATTTCGCCGTCGCGATTTGCAGCGGCCACGTGTTCGTCGATTCATCGACGACCGTCGATGCGAGCACACGCACGCCCGTCGCTTGATCTGCGGACGGCGCGGACCGATCAGTTCGCGCAGGACCGAATGGTGGCTTCGGCTTCGGGATCCGCGGGCGGCGTCAGCCACGGAGCGAGAGCTCTTCGCGCCTTGTCGCAATCTTTGTGCTGGCGTGCCACGCGCGCGATCAAAATCGAAGCTTCTTTGCGATGGAACGACTGCGGGTACGCCGCGAGATGCTCCTCGGCGGCGTCGGCGGCTTCGTCGGAGTGGCCCGCACGCACGAGCGCAACGGCGCGAAGGTACGACGCGTCCTCGCGATCACGCCCGTTCGGGTACGCGGCGAGATACTCGGCGAGCGCATCTGCGGCACGCGAAAATTCGCCGTCGTTCAGAAGAATGACCGCCGCCGCGTAGGTCTCGGATCCGTCGTCGGCCGTGGCGGTTGCGGGAGCGAGATGGGCATTCGGCGGCGGCGTCGTCGCGCGAACGAGCGCGGGCACGTGCGGCTTCCATGAATCGCCGGCGTGCAAGAGGACCTCGCTCGCGCCGGTCATGCGCCACGAGACGAAGCCTTCGTCGACGGCGACGCGCGTCGTGTGACCCTCGAACGTCTCGACTTCGAACGTGGTGCCTCGCACCTCGATGACGCCGTCGGGCGTGTCGACGAAGAAGCGTTCGCCGAGAGACTGGTGTCGCACGTGAATGCGAAGCGCGCCGTCTTCGAGCGTGACGCGTTCGATATTGCCGATTCGTGTTTGTCGCCATTTCGCGCCGCCGCTCGCTTGCACGCTACCCGTCAATGGTTCGGCGATCGTCGCGCTCGACGGCTCGATCGACGCGGGACTCGCCGACGCTGCCATCGTGGCGGGCTTCGACGACGACCTCCGCACGCTGATCCCCAAAGCGACTGCCGCGGCCACGGCGGCGATCGCGATCGCCCAGGGCGCCATCTCCCGTCTTGTCGCAGGCACGCCGAGCTCGGCGGCGCGCAACACGCGCGCGCGAATGCGCCGTAGCTGGAGCTCCGGAGGGTGCTTCGCCGGAACGAGCTTCGCGAGCTCTCGCGCTTTCTCCGCGAACGCTTTCTCGTGCGTGCAGATCGCGCATCCGCGGAGATGACGCTCGAAGGCGTCGGCGTCCTTTTCTGCGAGCCTGCCTTCGCGGAGAGCGTCGAGCTCCCAACTTCGTTCACAATCAGTCTTCATTTTCCCCCCTGTGCTCTTTCATCGACATCAGCTTGTCGAGCTCACGACGCGCATGATGCAGCCGCGTGCGAACGGTGGCGGCCGGAAGCAAGAGCGCGCGTCCCACCTCCTCACTCGTCAGTCCCTCGATCTCGACGAGAATGAAGACGATCCTTTTGCTCGGCGAAAGCGCGGCGAGTGAGCGTTCGAACTGGAGAACGTCCTCGCGCGCGCTCGCTTCGCGCTCGGGATTCAAATCGACTGCGCTCGACGCGGTCGATGCGAAGGACTCGAGCATGCGAAAAAAGCGTCCGTTGCCTCGCCTTTGCCGCCACGCGACGTGCGCCGCGATTCCAACGAGCCACGGACGCGCGTTCGAGCGACCGTCGTACGATGCGGCGATCTCGGGCAGCTTCATGAAAACGGTATGCACGACGTCTTCGGCGTCGCCCGAGCCAGCGAGAATGCGATGCGCCGCGCGCCAAACGTCTTGCGCATATCGATCATAGAGCTCGCCGAGGGCGCTCACATCACCGCGCGCGATCGCCGCGAGAAGCTCTTCGTCCGCCCTCGAGGGCCCGCCCCGCGGCGCTCGCGATCGTTTGCCGTTCAAAGGATTCTCCCTGCCGCGCCCAACCGTAGCGCGGCCGTCCATACCGGCAACGGCGGCTCGGTATCGGACGAGCGAACGGGCCGATCGAAGCCGCGCGGCGTCACGTCGGTGTCGGCCGTCACCGTTACGCGCCATCCATCTTCTGTCGTCATCGACCAACCGAGCAGCGCGCCGACGCGGAGCTCGGTGCGTGCCGATCCCGCGTCGCCCGTTTCGTCGTCGTCGCCGAGCGTCGCCGATACCAGCGATGGAAGGAGAGCCAATTCGAGCTGCGAAGGGCCGAGCAAAAATCGTCGTCCGATGCCGAGCCCACCTGCGAGCTCGTCGTACGAATCGTCGGTCGAAACGAGCGCTTCGCCCATGCTCGATCCGTAACGAATCGAAGCCAAAATCAGCCATTGATCGATCTCGAGCGTCGCGTGACCTTCCATGTCGATCATCCCGAGAAACGTCGGCTGCGCGATCCGCGCGCCGCCGCTCACGCCGACCCAGACATGCGTCGTCGATGACGACGTCGCGTTCGCAGTCGATGCATCGCCCGCGTCTTGGGCGGCGATCGGGGGAGCTTCGTCTGCAGGCTGCGGCGGTGGCGGCATCGCGGCGAGATCCGCCGGCGATCGTGGATCCGACGGCAAGGACGCGACGACGCCGATCGCGGTCGACACGAGCAACGCGGGACGCTCGACGATGCGCTCGGTTTGGCGGCCGTCGGGCGTCGTCACGAGCAAGCGCGCGGCGTCGTTCGGAGCCGTTTCGAGCGACAAACGCGCCGTCACGCACGAGGCATGACTGCGAGCGAGCTCCGCGCGCAAGGCATCGGCTGCATCGCGCCAGGCGGACGAAAGCGAAGCCGACACGTCGAGCTCGACGCGCTCGCAACGATCTCTCGGCGCTGCATCCGCGGTGGTTGCGTCCGGACGCGGCTGCGCCGACGCGTTCCCCGCCGTCGCGAGCAGGAAAGCCGTACAGGAGAAAGTAGCCAGGCGCCGCGTGCGCGAAATCATCCATCCGTCCTATTCATTCCCCACCTGAAGCCGCGTCGTTCAAAACGGGCTCCTCGTTTCAGCTCGACTTTCGACCCTCCAAAAACCAGGTCTTCATCACGCCTTTGCCCTTCACGTCGATCTCTCCGCGCGCAGTGACCGTGTAGCCCGCATCGAGCTGCTTCGCCGTTTCTTCCGTGAGCTGGATCGTTCCGGGCAGGGCGTGGGATTCCATGCGGCTCGCGGTGTTCACGGTGTCGCCCCAGACGTCGTAGATGAATTTTTTCTTGCCGATGACACCTGCGACGACGGGGCCGGTGTGGATGCCGATGCGAATGGAGACGGTTTCTCCGATCTCGTTCTTCATGGAGGCGAGCGCATCGCGCATGGCAAGCGCCATCTCGGCGATCGCGACGGCATGCGTGTCGCTGCGATTCGGCAGCCCGCCCACGACCATGTACGCGTCGCCGATCGTCTTGATTTTTTCGACGTGAAGTCGATCCGCGATCGCGTCGAACGCCGTGAAGATCGCGTTCAATCGTCGCACGAGCTCGGCGGGCTCTAGCCGGTCGCTCATCTTCGTGAAGCCGACGATGTCCGAGAAGAGGACCGTCACCTGCGCGAAGCCGTCCGCGATCGACTCGCCGTCCTCTTTCAATCGCTCGGCGACTTGCGCCGGCAGGATGTTGAGGAGCAGCGCGTCGCTCTTGCCTTTCTCGATGTCGAGCGCCTCGAGCTGGTCGCGGATGGTGCGGCGCTGGAGAAACGCTTCGCGCGATTGATGCTCGAGCTGCCACGCGGCAAGGCCGCCGATGAACCCCATCGCGAGCAGCGTGATCGACATCGAGAGGATGGGCCTCCAGTCGATCTCGATCCTCGCGCGATCGATGACGAGAAAAAGAGCGAGCACGATGCACGTGTACGCGGCGTGTGTTTTGACGTTCATCTTGCCGATGAACGGACCGAGCACGACGAAGAGCGCGGCGTATCCCGTGTAGATGAAGAAGCCTTCGGTGGACGCCGCATTGCCGACGAGCAAGACGACCGCGTTCACGCTCACGCCGAGAAGCAGCATCGCGACTTGTTGGAAGCGCTCGTAGAAACGCGAGTACGTGAATGCGAGCAACGCCGCTGCGAGCGGGCCGAACGCGGCGAACCGGAGGGTCCACGCGTAGCCGCGAATTTCGGGTACGACGATCGCGTCGTGGATGCCGTACGAAAGGAACGCGACCGCCGTCACGATGACGCTGAATCGCGTGAACGGTTGCACGACGCGCACGAAGGCGTCGTGTCGATATTCCGTTTCGATCGCCGCGTCGTCGAAGGTGGCCGTGAGTTGCCGGATCTTGGCCACCATCGGATTTTTGCGATTGTAGCGGCGCGACCAGTTCCGCGACACGAACAATCGCCGTGTAAAAATGTGCTCGTGCTTCTATTTTTTTCGATCGAAACGAAATACTTTGCGAAACGTACCGGGGTGGTGAACACATTCAGGCGCCACGGGGAAGCGTTGCTAAAGAGGTCACCTATGCGTTCCTTTCTTCCTCTCCTCTCGATGATGGCTGCCGGGCTCGTTTGCGCGGCGTGCAGTTCCGAAGGCGATCCGCTCGGTGGCCCTTACGGCGGCACCACGGGATCGAATCCCGCGCCGTCGGCCGGCTCGTCGGGCGACCAAGGCTCGGACGGCAATGGCGGCACGCAAGACGTCTCCGGCAATGACGCCGACAGCGGTTCCACCGGATCGACGGGTGGCACTGGAAGCGGCGGCGGTACGGGCGGTGGCACGGGTGGCGGCACCGGCGGCGGGACGGGCGGTGGTGGAACCGGCGGCGGCACCGGCGGCACCGGCGGCGGCACGGGCGGCGGCGGCACGGGCGGCGGGACCGCGCCCACGTGGACGCAAATTTACTCGAGCTATCTCGCGAGCGGAAAAGAAGGAAACTGCGGGGCGAGTGGATGCCATTCGCAGATGCACTCCGCGTCGAGCGCGTATACGTGGCTCCAAGGCTACGGACAAATCGACGGTACGTCGGCGTCGCCGCTCGGCGATCCCAATCAATCGATCTTGTCGTGGATGGGCGGCAGCATGCCGAAACGCGGACCCACGTCCGATCCGACCGCCACGAGCGACATCGAAGCGTGGGCAGCCGCCGGCGCACAAAACAACTGATCTCGCCGCCATCGAGCCATGAAGATCGTCCTCGCCGCTTTCGCGTGCGTCGTGTTCTGTGAGGGTTGCACGCATGTCGCTCCGTACGAGCGCGGGCGTCTTGCCGAGCCCGACATGACGCGTCTCGATCTCGACGGCCCTGCCGCCGAGCACGTCTACGCCGTGCACGAAGGTGCCGCGGGTGGCGGAGCCGTCGCCGAGAGCGGCTGCGGATGCAACTGACGCGAGCCCGCGCGTTTCTCGTTTTTCTCGTCGCGTTCGTTGCGGTCGCGTGGCCCGAGGTCGCGCATGCGCAAGAAAATGGCTCGTCCGGCGACAAGACCGCCGAACGCAAAGAAGACAAGGCCCAGAAAGAAGCGGAGGTCGGCAAGGCGCCCGAGGACGCGACGACGAAGCACGTCTCGCTCGACGTCGCGGGCTACACCGACTCCGATCATGTCAGCGTGTTCACGCCTTCGGTGTCGGGCGGAATCGAAAACGTCATCACGGGCGCTGCCGTTCGCGGAAGCTATCTCGTCGACGTCGTCTCCGCCGCATCGGTCGACATCGTCTCGACCGCATCGCGCAGATGGACCGAGGCGCGACAGGCCGGGAGCGCCGAGGTCGAATACAAACCTCACGACTTCGGAGTGTCCATCGCGGGATCCACGTCGAGCGAGCCCGACTATTTCTCGTACGGCGCCGGCGTCACCATGACGTACGATCTCCTCGAGAAAAATCTCACGCTCATCGGTGGCTATGGTTACGGACACGACACGGCGGGGAGATCGGGCACGCCTTTCTCCGTATTTTCGCGCGACATCACGCACGGCGCGTTCACAGCGGGTCTGAGCGGCGTCTACGATCGTTCGACCATCCTTTCGGGCGTCTTCGATCTCACGCTCGAAAACGGAGATTCGTCGAAACCCTATCGTTACATCCCCATGTTCACGGCCGCGGAAGCGGCGAACGTTTCGAGCGGCGCCTCCATCGACTACGTGAACGCGCATCGATTGTCCGAAAGGCCTCTCGAGCAGCTCCCGTTGTCACGTCGTCGCTTTGCATTCACGGGCCGCCTTGCTCACAGGTTCGATTCGTCCACACTGCGAGCCGAAGAACGGATCTACTATGATAGTTGGGGTCTGGCGGCGTCGACCACCGACGCACGTTGGATCTTCGATTTCGGCAAACGCTTCGCGCTCTGGCCGCACGTTCGTTTCCACGCGCAAAAATCCGTGAGCTTCTGGCAGCTCGCCTACGTATCGGGACCGGCGCCGGGCTGGGATTTGCCCGAATACCGCACGGGCGATCGCGAGCTCGGACCGCTCATGACGTTCATGGGCGGCGCCGGCATTCGTACGTATCTCGGAAGTGAGGCCGATCCGCGGCGCTACGCGATCAGCCTTCAAGGGGACGGTGGATACACGGCCTATTCCGACGATTTGTACGTGACGAGCCGAGCGATGTTCCTCGCATCGCTTCGCTTCGAGGGTGAGCTATGAGACCCAACTTAGGTCTAGGTCTCGGTTTCGGTCTGACGTTGGGGCTCGGGCTCGCGCTCTTCGCGTGCGCCGGCGATCCCGTGCACAGCGACGCCGTCGACGCGCTCGGCGACGACCCCACCGGCATGCCGAATGGACCGACGCACCGTGCGGGGCAGCCTTGTCTCACGTGTCACGGTGGATCGGGACCGGGCACTGCCCAGTTCATCGTGGGCGGCACGGTTTACATGTTCAAAGATCAATCGGATCCCTTGGTGGGAGGCACCGTGCACCTCACGGATGCGACCAACGCCACGTTCGACGTTCCTACCAACGAGGTCGGTAACTTTTTCGTTACTACGGCCGAATGGCAGCCCGTCTTTCCGGTGCTCGTGAAGATCTCGAAGGACGTCGCCGAGGCCGACATGATCTCGCACATCGGCCGCGATGGATCCTGCGCGGATTGTCATACTTCGACGATAGGGCCGCGGTCGCCCGGACCTCCTTATCTCGCTCTCACACCGGAAGATCTCGGTGGAGGAGATGCCGGACCATGAAGACGCGTAATTTTTTGGCTGGCGCAGTGGTGGGCATGGCCGCTTTCGTCGCGTGCTCTTCGCCGAATCCCGACGCACGCATCGGTGTCGTCGCTCCCGATCGAAGCCAATTCGATCCAGTGGGCGCGCTCGTGGATCATCGCTGCGGATCGCTCGACTGCCACGGACAGACCAGCCGCAACCTCCAAGTCTTCGGTTGCGAAGGCATGCGGCTCGATCCGAAAGACACGCCCGGTTGCCGAAACGCAGGCGGCACGGACACGACCGAAGCCGAGTACGACGCGACGTACCGATCGATCGTGGGCCTCGAGCCCGCCGTCATGAGCGACGTCGTCGCGAACAAAGGCGCGCATCCCGAGGAGCTCACGTTCGTACGAAAAGCGCGCCAGCAGGAATCTCACAAAGGCGGGGCCGTCATCGTGCCGGGTGACGAGCAAGACGTGTGCATCACGTCGTGGCTCGCCGGTACCACCGACGTCGCGACGTGCTCGAAGGCGCTGACGGATTTTCCATGAGTCGCCACGCCGCTTGGATTGCGCTCGTCGCGCTCGTTCTTCTCTTCTCTCGATCGGCGCTCGCCCAGGGCGATGCGACGGAGAAGGCAGCGAGGCGCGCGCTCGTGCAAGCGGAGGGCGACTACGCGTTGGGACAAACGCCAGAGGCGCTCGCGCGCATCGACAAAGCGCTCGCATCGTGCGCGGCGGACAAGTGCAGCAAAGAGACGCGTGCCGCGCTTCTTCGCGATCGCGGATCGCTCCAAATTTTGCGGGGACAAGAAGACGCGGGCAAAGCGACGATGGGCGAGGCGCTTCGCCTGATGCCGAACATCGCGCTCGACGACACGTACGCGACGGCGGAGGTTCGCAAAGCTTTCCAAGACGCGCACGGTGAAGGCGAGAAGCCGCTCGTACAACCGCCGCCCGGTGACTTCGCGTTCGTCCCCGTGACCGAGGGCGCGGAAGACACGCCGATTCCGATCTACGTGGAGTTCGCGGAGAGCTCCCCGCCGGCGCGCGTGGTCGTGAAGTATCGCAACGCCACGATGGGCTCGTACAAAGCGCTCGGCCTCGGCAAAATGCTCAACGGGTGGGGCGGCCTCATTCCGTGCAGCGACGTGAAGGTCGGTGTGCTGCGCTACTACGTGCAAGGCTTCGATGCCGACAACGAGCCGATCGTGAACAGCGGCGATCCGAAGCATCCTTTCATGCTGCGCGTTCGCGCGGAGATGAACGGGCCGCCGCCGAGCCTTCCCGGCAGACCGCCGCCCGCGAAATGCGGCGGCGAAGCGACAACGCCCGAAACGACGGGTGAAGAAAATGTCGAAACGACGCCGAAGCTCGAAGACGGCGCGAAATGCCAGAGCGACGACGAGTGCGCGAGCGGATCGTGCAGCGACGGCGTGTGCTCGAGCGAGCTTCGCAGCCGCAATCGCTACGCGCATGTGTGGCTCGGCATCAGCGGCTCGATCGATTTCGAGCTCATGCCGTCCGGCAACGACGTGTGCATGCTCACGCCGCAAGCCGCGCCCGTAGACCCGACGTTCTATTGCACGACGCCCGACGGCCGCGATTTTCCGTCACGAGACGTCGCTACCGAGAACAAAACGCTCACGGCCGGAAACGCGGGAAGCGTGGGAGGCGGCCTGCAGGGCGGCAACGTGCGCGTGCTCGCCACGCTCGACTACGCGATCTCACAACACCTCATGGTAGGTGCGCGAATCGGCTTCGTGCTCGACACGTATCCTGGCTCGGCCGCGAAATCGGAGGGTCACGAATTTTTCGCGCCCGTCCATTTCGAGGCGCGCGCGACCTATCTCTTCGGATCGGATCCTCTACAGCGAACCGGTTTTCGTCCACTGGTGCTCGTGAACGCCGGGCTCGCGGACTTCGACGAGGATACGACGGTGACTCTCCAACAAACGGGTATCGCCGGAAGCCGCCCCATCCAAGCTTGGCACTTCGGAGGGCCGTTCTTCTTCGGAGC
>JAICXU010000516.1 GCA_025934595.1 Polyangiaceae bacterium
AAGGCGCTCATCGACGAATTGAAATTACTCCGCCCGATCTACAAACGCACCGCCGCCTACGGCCACTTCGGTCGCTCGGGCTTCTCGTGGGAAAACACCGCGCGAGCCGAGAAAATGGCTGCCGATCTCCTCGGCGGCAAAGTCAAAGGCAAGCTCGTCGCCTCGGCGACCGGCCACACGAACGGCAACGGCTCGAACGGCACCGGCAACGGCAAGCAAGAGAAGAAGCAAAAGAAGAAGGACAAAAAGAAGCACAAGAAAGAATTCCGCGCCGACGCGTGAGAGAAAACGGAATCACGCTCAAGGCTGTCCCATTTTTTTGGGCGTGAAATCGGCTGTCCGCGCAGTAAGCTTTCTTCGCATGCGAGCTCGGGAATTTTTGGCGGTCGCGTGTGTCGTCGGGTCGGGCTTTTCTTGGATCGCGTGCGGTGGTGATGACGCCGCCGTGATCGACACCGACTCGGGCGCGGCCGATGCGACCACGGACGATGCCGTGAGCGGCGACGACTCCGGTGGCGGATCCGACACCGGCACGCGTGACGCGGGAGCCGGCACCGATTCGAGCGTCGGATGCGACGCGGGTTCGGTTCCCGCGGCCGCGCCCGGAACGGTGTATTGCCCCGGCAGCCCGACGCAAGCCTGCGATCTCGACGCGTCCTACTGTTGCGGCTCGCAATGCAAAGCCAAGACGGCCCTGTGCGGGATCGGTGCGGGGATCGCCGAGTGCGTTCGTCCTTCGGATTGTTCGGGCGGCGCGTGTTGCGCGCACCTCGACAATCTCGATCTCGATGCATCCGTTTGCTTGGCCAAAGGTCAGCTCACGACTGCCACGTGTGGAAACGGCAGCGGCAAATGCACGATCGGCGCATTGCACACGTGCGAGCAGGACACCGATTGCGAAGACGCGGGACGTTGCACTGCCGCCGCCGTCGAGTTCTTGGACGGCAGCACGACGATCGGCGTCTGCACGCCTTGATCGCATGACGGCCGCATGAGCGCGATTTTGCGTTGAGCTCCGCGGCTCACGGCCGCCGATGTTTCAGCGCAAGACCGCCACAGCACGTGCGCGCGAGCCCGTTACCCTTCCGGCGCCCGTAGACTGCATGCGCAGATCCCACGAGACGCCCGCATTTCTCCGCGGAATTTGCACGGGCGCGCCGATTGCAAAGTCAGACGGTATGAGCACCCCTTCACTGAATCGCCTTCTGGTCGCAGCACTCACCTTGGCCAGCTCCGGTCTCGTCACCACGGGCTGCGTCGTTCACGAACATCCGGCTCCTGCGGGCCCGACGCGTGCCGAGATCAGACACGAGGACCGCGAGGATCGACGTGAGGACAAACGAGAAGACAAAGAGGAAAAGAGAGAAGAGCGTCACGACGACGACTATCGGTGATCGACGGCTCTCCGAATCGATCGAGTCAACGCGATGCGCGGCGGCGCCTTCGCACGATCGCTGCGCACGCGAGAGCGGCGAGAATGGCAGGCAAATTCTCGGTCGATCGTGACGATGCGCTGCAGCCGCCGGAGCTCCCCGCGGGTGGACCCGCCGCCTGGTCGGAAGCGTCGCAATCGGTGCCCGCGTCGCTTGGTCCAGCCGCGATCGCGTTCGTGATGTCGTCGTGGAGCTGATCGATCCGCGCGAAGAGATCGATCGGATCGGTCTCCGCGATACCCTGCTCCACCGTGTCGGTGTCGACGATCGCGACGACCTCGTGCGTGCCTTTCTTCACGACCTCGCCGCCCGAGTCGCCGTCTTGGCTCACGTCGGGTCGTGCTTCGTAGTTGTAGGGAAAGCCGAGATCGTCGCCGCCGCCGAGGATCGACACCGCGGCGGTCGTCTCCCACAGTGAGCCGGTGATCTGTCCATTCTGATTTCGACCGACCTCGACGACCTCCGTGCCGGCCGTCGCCGCGCTCGATGCGATCGTGGGATAGGTCGCGACCGAAATCGGTGAATCGAGAAACACGAGGAGCACGTCGTGCGACGATCGCGGATCGCCTTGAAAAAAAGACTGATCGCGAGACGCCGTCGCCGTTTGATTCGACGCGTTCGGCGCGGTGACGGTGTACGTCGTGCTCTTGCAGTGACCTGCCGTCATCACCACCGTGGGTGACAAGAGGACGCCCGAGCAAAATAGATTCACGAGCACGGCTTCGGGATAGTCGGTCGCGGCGGTCGCATTTTGGATTGCAGACGCGCGCTGGGCGGTGCGTTCGGTCGGTGCGGTGCAGCTCGCGACGAGCACACCGAGACAGACGACCCACGCGCGCTCTCGCATGCGCGCATTCTAGCGCGCGTTCCGCTATTCTCACGCGCACGATGACGACCTCGCTCTCGGGAAAAGCCACGCGACATCTTCGCGCGCTCGGCCACGATCTCTCACCCGTCGTGAGCATCGGAAAAGAAGGGATCACGGACGCCGTCGTAGCGGCCGCCAACGCCGCGCTGCTCACCCACGAGCTCGTGAAAGTGAAAGTGCAGCCGGAGGCTCCCGTCGATCGCAAAGAAGCGGCCACCGAGGTCGCCGATCGCACGGGCAGCGCGCTCGCGCAGGTCCTCGGCCGCACGTTTCTGCTCTACAAAAAGCACCCGAAAAAGCCGAAGATCGTGCTGCCGAAGTAGCGGCGCGGCTCACTTCGGAAGTGGCAGGAGCTCCTCGACGGCGAGGTCGACGGTCTGGTTCGCGAGCGACTTCGCGGCGCCGAACGTCACCGACTTCGTCGATCCGACGGGGCCACTCAAGAGCACCACCATTTGCGAAAGCGAGAGAGGTGCCACCGACTGGCCGTCGATCGCAGTGACGATGTCGCCGGCCGAAACACCTTTCGTCTCGGCATCACTTCCGGAGAACACGGAGGCGATCGCATAGCCGGTCGAGACGCGCGTGCCGATCGAGAAGCCCACGAGCTCCGCGGGATCCACGATGAAGCTCGTGTCTTGGTACGGCGCGAGGCGCAGCGTCCGGTTCGGATAATCGATCGTGAGATCGAAGTGCTCGAGAAACGTACCGCCGAGCGATCCGTCGATCGTCTCGCCGGTCTCGGAGGAGATCGTCGCGAGATTGGTGTCGAACGAATCGTCGTGCAAGACGACGATGCCGCTCGCTTGCGCCGCGCCGAGCCCCACCGTCTTCGCGCGCGTGTACGTCGCGACCGACGTGCCGGACGCGGTCTGCAATTCGCCCGCCGTGAGCTGCGTGCGACCATCGGCCGTAAGCGCAGCAAATGCAGCTGCGCTCACCGACACGGCGGACGCTCCCGTGTCGACGATCATTTTGTACGGAGTGCCTTCGAGATCGACGGTGACGACGATGCGCGAGACGGGAACCGTGACCTGCGAGCCCGAAACCTCCACCTTTTCGCCGCCGCCTTCGAACGCGAAATCGAGCTGAATTTCCGGCAAAAGGCCATCGACGGCAGGTGTGCTTCCGAGCGTGAACGCGAAATCGCGATAATTGAAATTCGAAATCGTGTTGCAGAGGACCGGGCATCCGAGGAGGCCGCCGAGAGGAACGGCGGCATCGCCACCGGCCGGGCTCTGGCTCGACGTGATGACGGGCACGTCCGAGAAATGCTGTGTTCCCGCGTCGACCGACGCCACCGTTCCGACGGCGGGCTCGGTGGGAAATGCCGATGGATTCAAGAGAAGAAACGGATCGCCCGTGTCGACGCCCAATATCGCGGTGGTGCCGTCGATCGTGACCGGCACGGCGAAAATATTGGCGACGCGAATGTACGCCTGCTGCTGCGCCTCGGTGGGAAGCAGCGCCGACTCGTGATCCGAAGACGAGCAGCCG
>JAICXU010000920.1 GCA_025934595.1 Polyangiaceae bacterium
CAGCTCACCGGCGCCGGCGTCACGCAGTTGCCGTCGCCGTCGCAAGTCGCGGTGTTGCCCTCGGTATTTTTTCTGACGCTCGACGAGGTCGTGCAGGCGTTGCAGAACGCGCGCTCCGATGTCGCGCCGCTCGTTCGAGCGAGACGCGCAGAGTACGCGCGCGATCAAGCGCGTCCCGATCCTCCGGCGACGTTCGTCGGCTCGCCGCCCACCGTCATGCTGCCGCCGCTCGGCGGCGATCTCTTTCGCGGCCTGCCGGCGAGCGCGGGCGTGGTCGAGGGGCTCGCGCGCGTCCTCACATCCGCCGATCGCGTCGACGAGCTCGAGCCGGGCGAGATCCTCGTCGTGCACACCACGGACGTCGGTTGGACTCCCACGTTCCTGATCGCGGCCGGCATCGTCACCGAGCTCGGCGGTCCGCTCTCGCACGCCGCCATCGTCGCGCGAGAGTTCGGCGTGCCGAGCGTCGTCAACGTCGACGGCGCCACGCGGGCGATTCGCACCGGCGACAAGCTCCGTGTCGATGGCGATCGCGGCGTCGTCGAGCGCGTCGGTTGATGCAACGACGCGTGTGGGTCGTGACGAAAGACGACGCGAAGACCGTCGGCGCGATCGTCGAACGCTTGGGTGACGATGCGCGTGCCATCGCCCAGGGTCGCGTTTTCATCGGGAAAAGAAGGGTCAATCGCGACGACGAGCCGGTGGCGCTCGGCGACGAGGTCACCGTCTCCGCGACCGCCGCGGACGATCGAAGGATCGACGTGCTGCATTTCGGCGACGGTCTGCTCGTCGTCGACAAGCCTTCGGGCGTCTCCACGATCGCCGATCAAGCGAGTCGCGAAGGCTCCCTTCTTGCGCTCGCGGCGCGCACGGTCGGCATCGATGCTTCGAAGCTACATCCGACGTCGCGCCTCGACCGCGAAGTGAGCGGCATCGTGACGTTCGCGACATCGAAGAAAGCGGCGGCCGAGATTTTGCGCGTCCGCGAGCGCGGCAAGTATGCACGTCGCTACGTCGCGATCGCGAGCAAGTCTCCCGCGAGCGACCATGGAATCTGGAACGCCGCCATCGGTCGCGCGCGCGATCCCAAGCTGCGCGCAGCGTTCGCTCCGGACGAGACGTCTCACGACGCGAAGCCATCCCGCACGCGCTATCGCGTCGTCGCCGAGGCGAGCCACCACGCGCTCCTCGCGCTTTCGCCGGAAACCGGACGCACGCATCAAATTCGCGTCCATGCGAGCGACGGCGGCGCAGCGCTTCTCGGCGATCGATCGTATGGAGGTCCGACCCGCATCACGCTCGCGAACGGAACGATTCTTTCGTGCCAGCGCATTTACTTGCATTGTGCATGTATCGAGATCGAAAAACACCGCAAAAAGCTCGCATTTTCGTCCGCGATACCCGCCGAGCTACGCGCGATGTGGGCTTCGCTTGGCGGCGGCGCGTCGGCGTGGGATACCGCTCTCGCGTGCGACCTTTCCTTTTCATCGGACTGACCACGGCCATCGCGTGCGTGGCGCTCGCGAGCGTCGTCGACGCCGCGCCCGATTCGCCGCAGGCTCCCGCGCCTCCTCCGACGCGCGTCGTGCTCTTGCCCGCGCCGCCACCTCCGATGCCGACGGCCGCGAACGATGCAGGAGCAGCGCCGTGGATCGTGTCGAAGACAGCGCCCGATCCGCAACCGATCGTCACCCGATCGCAGTGGGTCTACGACCTGAAATGGGACAAGGGCGACGTCTACTTGCTCGGCGTGCATTCGCTCGAGCTCCCGGCTCCTCAAGCTACGCCGCGCGTGATGGGTCGATTCGCGCTCGAGCTCTTCGAAGGTCCGACGCTCGTCGAACGCGTGCGTTTCGATTTTCCGATGCTGCAGACCGGTGGCATTCCGAAAGAAGACGCGGGCACGCGGAGGACGTTCGCAGAGCGCAACCACGTCGACTTCGACGACAAGCTCGTCACCCGCATCGGAGTGATTTTTCCGGTCACGCGCAAAGGCAATCGTCTCGATCTCTATGATCGCGCGACCGGCGCGCGTTTGAAGCTTCCCTGGCCACCGCCTGTCGAGGCGCACGCGAGCGCGGACGGCGGGCACTAGCGCGCGTTGCCGTCGA
>JAICXU010000015.1 GCA_025934595.1 Polyangiaceae bacterium
TCCCCTGGGTATTCGCTTGCGGTGTGGAGCGATTACGGGCCGCTCGACATCTCGGATGTCGACCTTGCAAAAAATCCTCTCGCTCGAGGGATTACGGGGCGTTCGACATCTCGGATGTCGAGCTTGCACAAATCCTCTCGCTCGAGGATTACGGGGCGTTCGACATCTCGGATGTCGAGCTTGCACAAATCCTCTCGCTCGAGGATTACGGGGCGTTTGCGATCAGGCGCGCACGCCGCGATAACGTCGCGGACGAAAGCGGCGTGGCATCCGCTGTTGCTCGGGCTTCGCGGTCGCGTCGCGGAGAGGAGCCGGCGGGGGTGGCTGGCTCGCGATCGCGAGAGGCTCCGCGACGATGTCGCTCTTCGTGGAAGGGATGCGCGTCTTGATGAGACGCTCGATGTCCGCGAGAAAAGATCTCTCGTCGGGATCGCAAAATGAAATCGCGCGACCGCTCGCGCCGGCGCGTCCGGTGCGGCCGATGCGATGCACGTAGCTCTCGGGCTCGTTCGGGATGTCGAAGTTGACGACGAGCGATACGCCGTCGACATCGATGCCGCGCGCGGCGATGTCGGTCGCGACGAGCACGCGGGTGAGGCCGTTCTTGAATCCGGCGAGCGCTCGTTCACGTGCGCCTTGCGTCTTGTTTCCGTGGATCGCCGCGGTGCGAATGCCCGCGCGCTCGAGCCTCTCGGACAAACGATTCGCGCCGACCTTGGTTCGCGTGAAAACGAGCACGCGCTCGGCGGTCGCGTCTTCTTCCAGAATGCTCTGAAGAAGCGCTTTTTTCGCGGGTTTCGTCACGAAGATGACGGATTGATCGATCGTCGGCGCGGTGGTGACGGCCGGCGTGATCGAGACGCGCACGGGATTCTTCAAGAGCGTGCTCGCGAGCTTCACGACCTCCGGCGCCATCGTCGCCGAGAAGAAAAGCGTCTGACGATTTTGCGGAAGCATCGCCACGATGCGGCGCACGTCGTGGATGAATCCCATGTCGAGCATGCGATCCGCTTCGTCGAGGACGAAATGCGTGACGTCGCGCAGCGAGACGAGCCGCTGTCCGATGAGATCGAGCAAGCGTCCCGGCGTCGCGATGAGGAGCGACGGCCTCTCGCGGAGAGCCTTCTCTTGTCGGTATTGGCTCACGCCTCCGTAGATGACCGCGTGCCCGACGTTCAGATGTCGGCCGTACGCGTCTGCGCGCTCTTTGATCTGCGCCGCGAGCTCGCGTGTGGGGGTGAGGACGAGCGCGCGGATCGTCGCCTCGTTCGTCTTCGAGAGCATTTGCAAGATCGGCAGCACGAACGCCGCGGTCTTACCGGTGCCCGTCTGCGCACATGCGAGCACGTCGCGCCCCGCGAGCGCGTGCGGCACGACCTCGCTTTGCACGGGAGAAGGCGAGGAATAGCTCTCGTCGAGAGTAGCCCGAACGAGGGGAGGCGCGAGACCTAGGTCCGCAAACGAAAGCGCGCAGACTTGTCGCGCTTCCTGAGTAGGCACCGCGACTTGGGCGGCTATGTCGATGCTCACGAGAGAGTGCTCCGAAAGGGAAGTGTCTGTAGCGCGCCGCGGCCCGTGATGCAAATCGCCCCGGATTTGGGCCGACGCGGCTCGTCGTGATTCACATCATGTGATGCATCGGTTTCAGATCATCGCCGAGCATCCACATTCCGAAAATGTGAAGGCCCATGTTCGCGGTGACGGCGGAGTCGGTGCCGTAAAAACCTTGGAGCGACGGCGGAATGCGCACGTACGTCGCCTCGCCGAACACGCCGAGCTGCACGCCGCTCGTCTGGCCACCCGCGATCACGCGCTCGAAGCCGAGCGTCTCGAAGAACCACGGTGAGCTCACGCCGCCGCCGCGATCCTCCGGCTCCTCGCGCTGATTGAATTCGCTGCGATGCCAGAAAATCTGACGACGATTCGGGGAGCGGATCGCGAGCTCGAAGAGCGCGCTCGCCGCGGTATTTTTTTGTCCCTCGCCATTGCGATCGTCCGCGTCGATCGCGGAATCGAGCAGACCGTCGATCCGAAATCCCCTGAAATTTCCCCATCCGTATGCGCTTGCGGAAAATTGCGTCGCGTCGGGATCCGTGTCGCCTTGGTTTCGCAAACGCTCGCCGGAGATTTGGATTTCGAGAGCGCGCGCGAACGTGTGGCGCACGCGCGCCGCGAACGAAGCGGGCGGTGCGACGTGCGGATAAAAACGACTGTCCTCTGGCGTGAGCTCCTTCGCGCTGAATGCGGACGCCTCGATCCACGTGTCCCCCGAACGAAGCGCGGCGCCGAGCACGGGGAACGTCTCGTGCGGGTTCTCTCCTTTATGATGCTTGCGAGGCACGGTGGGACCGGGCGAGCTCGCGCGATGCATGAAGATCGGCGGGCCAATCGTCGCGCTGCCTTGGCCTCCGAAGAGCGACAGATCGAAGCGACCTTCGCTCATCATGCCTTTCGGATGCCACCCGTCCATCGACGCGAACGGATGCACCGCGATCATCGCTTGATGAAATAGTTGATGCGAATGCTGCGCGTCCCAGAGCCCTTCGCCGGATTGCCCGACCTCCGGAATTCCCGCCGCGCCCACGCTGAAAGGCTCGAAATTCAGCATCAAAAGCGCTTCGAAGTACCCCTTGCCGTCGCGGTAGTAGCCCATCGCCCAGTCATCGGTGAGCAGCGGATACGTCGCGCCGCCGTTCCAATCGTGCCCGCCTTGATTCGCGATGCGATGCGCGCCGAGCCCCGTGTTCTGCAAATGCGCGAAGCCGTTCAGCATCAAATGAAATCCGCCCGGCATGCCAGGCGTGCCTGGGATCAACGTCTCGCGCGGCGTCGCATAAGGGAGCTGCGCGGGATCGGCGGCGTGCGAAGGCTGGTCGTCCGCCTGCGCGATTCGCGGCGACGCGATCAGCGCGGAAACGAGAAGAAGGATCCGGCGCACGGATAGGAAACGCCGCCGTTGATGTTTGCTCCGCCGTTGCATCCGCTCGAGTCGTCGTCGACGTACCTACCGTAGCTCGTTTTTCCTTTGTGCACGTACGTGAGCGTCGCGCCGTTCGATCCGCTCGGCTCGGCGACGAACGCGTCGCCGATGGCCATGAAGTAGATGCCGTCGTCGTCGTACGCGTCGAACGTGAAGCCCGTGATGTCGGCGGGAGCGACGCCCGGCGCGAGCGGGATCGCGATGCGCTTGACGTTATTTTCACCACCGAAATAATCGGCGGTCATTTGCGGGCCGCTCGATACGACGGTGCCTGCGTTCGCGCGCAAGACGAAGCCGCCCGATGCGCTCGCTCCGATGCTCGGGTCGATCGACGAGGGCCCGCACGTGGCGTCGCCGGATCCTCCGACGTCCATCGCATAGACGTCGACCATCAAGTAGCGCGTCATGTCGAACGTCTGCGTATCGTCGATCTTGCCTTCGCGTTTCAGCTCGAGATTCGTGAGCCGATAGAGCCATGGCGCGTACGTGTCGACGATCGCTTCGCGCCTGCCGCCGAATTGCGTGACGCCGAGCGCGTCCATGTCGACGGGAAGGGGACGCAGCACGATGGAATACGCGTCGTCTTGCGACGGATCGTTTCCGGGATTCGACGTGTTCCAACCGGCGAGCGCGCCATCCGCCATCGCGTCGCTGCCCGTGCCGCACGCTTGTCCGTATCCGCCGCGGCTCTCGAACAAGCGGTTGTGACCGTCACCGTAATAAACGACGGGGTGCGCGTTCTCCATGCGCGGCACGCCAGCGGACGGCGCGACGGTGCCCGTGCATCTTTCGAAGTGTCCTGCTCCTCCGTATCCGTAGATGCCTTCCATGTCGAGACCGCGTCCCCAGCGCGCGATTTCGCTGCGCACCCCGCGCGCGCCGCCGCCGCAGAGCGCCGTCGTTCCGCCGTTTTCGTTCGTGTACGTGAGCTGATAATTTTTTTGCGCCTTCGACCAGCCGAGCAAAATCGGCAGATCGTCGAACGATTTTTGCTTCGGCCACTTCACGATCGGTGCGTGCGTCATGCCTTCGGCAGCGGCTCCCATCGCGGATGCGGGCGTGAGAGTGATCTTCGAGATGCATGCGCTCTTCGTCGCCGCGGGCGCGCTGAGCGGAGAGACGCGCACCGAGATCACGTCTCCCGCGGCGAGCGCGCCGAGATGCATCGCATACGAAAATCGATCGGCGCCTTGATGAAGCACCATGTGGCCGATCAGGTATGCGCCATTTCGAATCTCGAGGACGAGCGCTTCGTTGCCGCTCTCGCCCCACGACGTTGCGCTCGCCGCCGCGGCATCGATCGTGAGCGCGTATTCGTCGGCGGTGCTCGCGGTGGCGAGCGCGTCGAGCTTCGCGTCGGTCGTCGTGACGACGCATTCGGACGCGCCGCCCGCGTCGATCTCGGCGCGCGATCCTGAATCCGCATTTTGCGACGCCGCGTCGCCGCTCGCCGCGCCGCTGTCCTCTTCGAACGAGCTGCCGGGCGTGCCGGAATCGATCGTGCTCGCGCCGCCGCCGCTCTCCGACGCGCATCCCGCAAAGACGAACGCCGCGCAGACGAGTGGCGCACACGCGATCCAGGCGACCCGGCATTTCGTCATCGACGCGAGCGAGAAAAAGCAACTCTCGTTCCTCGACCTCGGTCGATGCGCGATCCGAAATCGCCTTATTTCAAAGGCGAATCGAGGCGTCCATGGAGTCGCTCTGATCCAGTCGGCGCGCGGTCCCGCGCGCGCTCCGTGATGCTTCGCGAGTCAGCCGCCGTCGCGATGTCGGCCGCCGCTGCCACCGCCACCACCGAAGCCGTCCGGCGCGCAGAACGCGAAGCCGAATGGAGTCGCTTGGCACGTGTCGCCGTCAGGACATTCTTTGTCGCTCGCACAGAGCTGCGCGGATTGCATGTCGTTGCCGCACGACGATGCGCAAACTGCGCTCGCCGCGCCGGTATCGTCTTGGCTTGCGCAGCACACCTGACCGGATGCGCAATTCTGCGAGCTCGAGCAAGAGAGCGCCAGGCCGTTCGCGCAGCTTCCCTTGTCGACACACGCTGCGGTGCCGCCCCCGCCGCCACCACCACTGCCGATGTCGACACAGCAATCTTGCTTCGTGTCATCGCATGTCGTCGCGCCGCACGTGATCGACGTGCTCACGGTGCCTGTCGTGCCGCCGCCGGAGCCCGACGTTCCGCCGCTACTTCCACCGCTACTTCCGGTGCCGCCACTCGTGCTGCCGCCGGATCCCGACCCCGATCCCGATCCGGATCCCGATCCCGAAGATCCGTTCCCGCTTCCGTTCGTGCCGTTCGTGGTGTCGGGCTCGGGCGCGAGCTTTCCGCCGCACGCCGCAGCGAGAAGGAGAATGGAGATGGAGGCGAGCGAAGCGATTCGGGCGGTTTTCACGCCGAATTTCGTAGCGCGAGCGATCCGCTCCGTCAACGAGCAGAAAATGATGGTGCAGCGGAATTTCAGCGGGCGCGCACTTGGACGAGAACGATTGTCCCGATTCCTCCCGGCGCTCCGAACTTGGCGTGCGTCGAGGACGCCGCGATACACGCGGCGACGGCCGCCGAAGCGGGCGCACCGGAATCGACCTTCGCGCCTTCCACTTCTCCGCCCGCGGCGACATCGACACGCACGACCGCGAATGGAGCCGTTTTGTCGGTGGATTCCGCCGCGTAGCACGCGTGGAAATCCTCGGTGAGCTTCATCGTCGCGCGGTCGGCGTCCATGCGGCGCAAAAGACGCGGCGTGGCAATCCTCCGCGGAACGGCGCTCTTCGCGGTCGTCACGGACGTGACGACGCGCTCGTCGCCGGGTGAGCCATTCGACTGCGAGTCGCCGTGAACGTCGGCGAGGTCTTGCCCGAGATGCTCGTCGATCCTTCCCGAACCGGTCGACACCGTCAAATGCGGATCGGCGGCCGTCGAGCCTCGCGTCAGCGTCGGGGATTTCGCCGCCGGAGCAGCGGCCGGCGCGGCCGGCGTTTTCGCGGCAGCGGCAGCGCGCGCGGATTTGACCGCGCCGGCTTTGGCGATGCGCTCTTGCGCCATCGCATGACCACCTACAGTGCTCGACACCATCAGCGCAGCCGCGAAAAAGAAGCGATTCATGATTTTCTCCGTTCCTCATGACGAACGGCGCGTCTCGTCCTCGACTTCAGGGCGCGCGTGCAGGAATCGCTCACGAGCTTGTCGTTTTTTCCAGAAGCTCTTAGCGTATGGCCCCCATGCCCGACCTCCCCGCGGTGCGCATCCTCATCGTCGACGATGACAAAACGATCTGCGAGTTCATGCAGACGCTGCTCGAAAAAGACGGCTTTCAGGTCAAGACGCTCAGCGATCCCACGCTGGTCGAGGACGAGGTTCGGAGCGGCGGCTACCACATCATCATTCTCGATTTGATGATGCCGAAGATGGACGGCATCGAAGCACTTCGTCGCATTCGTAAGATCGACACCGACATCGCCGTCGTCATGTTCACGGGCTTCCCGAACCTCGAGAGCGCGGTCGCATCGATGAAGCTCGACGCCGTCGACTACATCAAGAAGCCGTTCAATGCCGACGAGTTCCGCGAGGTCTTGAGCCGCGTGATGCTCAAGAAGGGTCTCGCCCGCGAGCCCGAAGAGCAGCTGCATCGCGTGATCGGCGACACCATTCGCAACCTTCGCAAAGAAAAAGATCTCACGCTGAAGCAGATGGCGCGGCGTACGGGTCTCTCGGTGTCGCTGCTCTCGCAAATCGAGCGCGCCGAATCTTCCGCGTCGATCAGCTCGCTCTACAAGATCGCGCTCGCCCTCGAGAGCCGCATCCAAGATCTGTTCGGCGACTTCTAGGAAGAGAAATCAGAAATAGAAAAGAGGGTGCCCTGAATGAAAGGGTGCCCGCCCCTCGCAGGTGCTCGGTTTGCTTCGCAAACCTGCACGCCTGCGGTCCTCCCCAAATCGGCTGCTTCGCAGCCGGCTCAGGTTTCGTATTCGTCGATCCGCGGAAATCGCTTGCTGACGAGGGCAGGATTGTAATCGTCGATGGAGATGCTCGCGTCGCTCGTGCCGGCGTCTTCGATCACGATGCGGCCGTCGTCCAGTCGCTTCGTGAAGTCGACGAGCCACTCACGCCAGCTCGGCGCCAGCGGACCGAAAACCCCTTCGGCGCGCACGTGAAAATAGACTTCACCGCTCGCGAGATCGACGAGAAGCGAGTCGCCGTCCGACTCGGTCAGCTCCACGAAACGGCGATCCATCGACACGCCAGGATATTTTTCGCCGAGATCAGGATCGGCCTCCTCGTACCAAAATCTCCATTCGCGCGCGATCTCCGCGGCCGGCAGGAGCCGATGCGTCGAAAGGATCTCCCCCGCGGGAAGACGGTCGTTCAAATAGTCTTGCCCGTCGCGAATCGCGAGATAGGCGCGAACGTCGGTAGGAAGACGTCGATCGATGACCGCTTCGAGCGCGCAGAGAGATTCCTCGGTTGCCGGCGGTCGCAGCGCCACACCGAATCGCGGTACGAGAGTCGCGAGTCGCTGCTCGATCCCATTCCACACTTCCCACACTTCGGAAGATGTCATGTCGGAGCTCCACGTAGCACGGTCGGGACGTCGGCCGGAAGGACGAGGCTCAGCGGATCTATCGAAGCATCCTCGACGATGACCCTCATCACGAAGCGGCGCGCGCGGCCCTCGCGATGCTCGGATAGTCCTGCTCTCTGAGTACGACGACACGTGCCTTCGACAGCTAAAGGCCGCCTTCGACGGTTAGCGCTTCGACTTTTCGACGAGCCGGCAGGCTCCTTCGCTCGACCGCGATTGAAGTCACAGGGACGCGCCGTTTCTGGCGCGAGGTGGCGCCATTCTGGCGCGGAAGAGAGGAGCGGTCAGCGCGCCCAGAGCGTGGCGAGCTCGAGCTCGATCGCGTCGAACGGCTCGGCGCGCACGCGCGCATCGTCGTGCCATGTTCCGACCCGCACCCATTGTTTGTCACCGAGGCGATAGACCTCGAGGAGCTTCGTGATCGGATCGACGAGCCACGCGTGGGCGACCGCCTCGCGCGCGTAGATGTCCATCTTCTCCGAGCGATCGATGGCCTCGGTCGATGGCGAGATGATCTCGCAGATCCAATCCGGTGGGAGCGAAAAAAACGAGGCGCTAGGCATCTCCGGCATCCGCGTCCGCCGCCAGCCGGCGATGTCGGGCACTAGGATGTCGGGCTCGCTTCCGAGATGAAGCTCGGGCTCGTCCAGGATGATCCAGCCGCCCGGCTCTCCGTCGTCGTCGTCGAACGGGCCAAGCTTGCGCCCGAGCCTCGTCGATGCGCGCGCATGCGGGGAGGCTGGACGCGGATGCGTGTAGAGCGCGCCGTAGATCACCTCGGCGACGACGTGCGCGGGCGCGGCAAGCACGTCCTCGTACGTGGCGCGTCGTTTTGCGGCGTTCGCCATGAAACGAGCTTAGCAGAGCTCCGTAACGCGCGCGGCGAGGGACGTTCGTCTCATTCGCCGGAAGACGGGCTCTCTTTCGGCGCGGGCGGGAGCGCCGGCTTTTCGACCGGCAGGCTCAAGACGACCGCCGTCCACGTCGGAGCGAGATCGAGACCGGGGACGAGCTCCGCAATGAGCGCGATCGCGAGGCGCCAGTGAAAGCCGACGACGATCAAGATCGCGATCGCCGTCGCCGCATCGATCCCGACTTCGACCGGCGACACACCGCCTTCGATGGTCGCGGGGAGCACGAACCACTGCGCGATGTCCGACGCCGCAGCGACGGCGAGCGCCCACCGTTTTCGCGTCGCGCTGACGCCCTTCGGCGGCGTCCGCGCGAGGACCGCGGGAATCGCCGCCTTCAGCGCGTCGCCCTTCTTGTCCGCCATGAGAAGATCTTAGGTTGCCGGCGGTGACATGCAATGCCGCGCGAGCCGCGGGCTACTTGCGGGGTATCGCGACGGCTTGGAGTGATCTCGCGAAGAGACCGAGCGCCGCGACGGGCACGCGCTGAAAGCTCACGAAGCCATTCGCCTCGTGCACCGTGATGGGCTTCAGCGTGCTCACGGCGCCGAATTTTTTCTCGATCGCCGCCTGCACCTGGCTTCGTGGCGCCTTTCCGTTCTTCGTGAGGAGCGCGCGCGTCGCCGCTTGGATCTCGGCGCCGGTCGCTTCACGAAACGCGACCATCTTCGTTCCGCTCTCGGTCACGACGGGGATCTTCAGCTTGTCGAAATCGACGGGCACACGTCCCTGGATGGCGCCCGTCTTCGCTTCCAAATACGCGAGCGCGAGATCCAGATTCGTGATGCCGTATTCCGCTTCTTCGGCGGGCGAAGCAAACTTCGCGACGCGCATGTTGCGTTGCGCGGTACGCGCGTCGACCTTGAGGCGATCGGAGAGGAACGCAGCGGCGTTCTTGTAGCCGCCCACGACGTAGAGAGGAGGCTCGTGATTCACGATCTCGCCGACGGTCTCCCACAGCTCGTCGAACGCGGATGCGCCGGTCTGCGCGGCGGCGTCGACGCGTTTCGAGAGCGCGTCCCACGCTTTCTTCAGCGATGCGTCGACCTTCACGTTCACTTCGCCTGCGGGCAGCGCGCGAAGCTTCGTCGCGCCGGATCGTTTCGTCTTCGCTGCTCTCGTCGTGCCCGTCTTCGATTTCCCCGCCGCACGTTTCATGGCGGCGAGGATAGATCAGGCGCGCCATTCTGGCGCCACCTTCCGCCAGTTCTGGCGCCTAAACTGTCGCCGAATGAAGCCTGTCGCTGCACGCAGCAACTGCGGTACGCGTCGATCAGGGCAGCCTCTCGTTCGTGATCGGGTCGCGGCCGAGCGCCACTCTTCCCGTGAGCTCGAGCTGACGTTTTTCGGGCAAGGGATGATACGGCGCAGCGGACACGTCGCGCAGCATGCGTTCGAGCGGACACGAACGGAAAAATCCTGGCCCGCCGGCGAGCTCCATGGCTTTTCGAACCGTCGCGACCGCTGCGTTCGCGCAGATCGTCTTCGCGACGAGAGCATCGTTCGCGCGAGAGAGCGACGGCGCGAAATCGTAGTCGGCGGCGTTGTCGACCAGGCTCCGCCACGCGAAGCGCGTCTCCGCGAGCAGATTCACGAGCTCGCCCGCGAGATACGTCACGTGCGCGCTCTCCGCCTTTTTCGCCGCGCCCGACAGCGCTCGCGTGGCGGCCGCCTCGGCGATTCCGACGTAAGGCGACATGTAGATCGGCGCGGCGACCGTCAAGACGACGCTCCATGACGGATGCCATCGCCCCGCGGGGCGCTTCAGCGAGATCGCGTCGTCGGGCACGAAGACGTCGTCGAGGACGACCGTGTTCGAGCCGGTCGCGCGCATGCCGAGCGTGTTCCAGTCGTCGGCGAACGAAACGCCCTTCGACGCGGTGTCGACGGAGAAATGGAGCACCTCGGGGCCCGCGTCCGGATCGTCGTAACGCGCGCTCGCGAGGATCACGTCCGCGGCCGGGCCTCCGCTTCCGAAGATCTTGCGCGCCGTGACGCGAAACCCGCCGTCGACCTTCTGCATCGTGCCGTTCGAGTCGATCCAATCCGACGCGCCCGTGCTGAGGAGCACCGTCTCGCGCGAGGCGACGCGCCGGAGGAGCTTTTCGCCGGGTTGCCCGTGCAAATGCTTCCATACCGTCGCGGCGACGAGATGGGCGTGCATCGAGAACGCGAGCGCGGTCGAGCCCGAGTACGTACCGAGCGCGCGGATGGCGTCGCACATTTCCCGGTGGCGCGCGCCGCCGCCGCCGAGCTCCGCGGGAACGCCCATCGAGAAAAAATGATGCTTCGCGAGCAGCGCGTGGCTCTCGCTCGCGAACGAGCCGTCGCGATCGCGACGCTCCGCTTCTTCTTCGAGCGCGGGACCGATGTCCATCGCGCGCGCTGTCCAGTCTCCGGTGTTCGGCTTCATGAGGGGATCATGCGAGCCGGGCGACGCGTAGCTAGTACGATTTTCGAACCGCGCTAACATCCGCGCCATGAAGGGCTACGGACAGTTCTGCCCGGTCGCGCAAGCGCTCGAGATCCTCGGCGAGCGCTGGACGCTCCTGCTCGTGCGCGAGCTGCTCGAGGGAAGCACGCGCTTCGTGGATCTGCAGAAGGGTCTTCCGCTCATGAGCCGCAGCGTGCTCGCCCAAAGGCTGCGTTCGCTGTGCGATGCGGGCGTCGTGAGTCGCTCGGGCACGAGCTACGGCTTGACCGATGCCGGTCGCGAGCTCGCGCCGATCGTGATCGCGTGCGGGAACTGGGGCGCGCGGTGGGCTCGCCGCAAATTGAAGAGTGACGACGTCGATGTCGGGCTTCTCATGTGGGACATTCGACGGCGCGTTCGTCTCGAGGCGATTCCGTTCGAGCACGTGCTCGTGCAAATGGACTTCCGCGGTGCGCCGCGCGGCAAAGACCGTTTCTACCTGCACTTCAAGCAGAAAGAGGTCGAGCTGTGTCTGACGAATCCCGGCCTGCCCGTCGCCTTGCATCTCACGACGACGCCGAAGACGATGGCGGAGATCTGGCTCGGCATCGTCTCGTTCCGCGACGCGATGGCGGCGGGCTCGTTCCGTATCGAGGGACCCGCGAAGCTCGCACGCGCATTCCCGAGCTGGCTCGCGCTGAGCGTGTTTGCCAAGGGCCGAGCACCGGCAGCTACGACCGCCCGCGCGCTGCGGTGACGGATCGCGTCGGGCCCAGACGGCGCGACGCGGGCCTACTCGCAGCGATTGTGCTCGTCGATGGTGCTCGCGCAGAGGGGAACGGAGAACGAGCCGGCGAACGTGGAGCCGTCCTCGAACGTCAGGTGAAGTGAGCCGACGACCGGACCCGACGTGTCGTCGATTTCGATCGCGGAGCCTGCTGCTCGCGTGAACGTTTGGTACGCGTCGCCGACGCTGCAGTAGTTCGCGGTGAGGTGCGTCGCGCTATTGTCGTCCCATGCGAGGGGAACGTACGACGAGCCGTTTCCAGCTCGCTTCAAGCCGTAGATCTGCACCATGGTCTCGCCCTCGTGGACGATTTTGTTCGTCGCGTCCGCACAACAAAACGCGACTCGACGCGGCGGATTTTAGATCCTAAGCCGTCAAGAATTGGCGATCTGGCAGCGATCGTTCTCTCGGGAAGAGATCAGGCCGTCCGACGTAGAATGCGGCGTGCAATCGAGCGTCTTCGTGGGTCTTGCAATCTCGCTGCTGGTCTTCGCCTGCGGCTCTTCGGACGGCCCGAGCGCGAGCGACGCGGGCCCGACCGGATCGTCGTCGTCCGACGGAGGCAGCCGCGGCTCCGAAGGCGGCAGCTCCGGTGGCAATCCTGGCTCCGACGCGGGCGGCGGCGGCTCCAGCGGATACCGCTGCACGCTGCTTCCGCAGGGTTGCGACTGCCAGGATCCACCTCCGCAGGACTACACCGCGAGCAGCTGCCCTGCGTACGCGTGTTGCTTCACGGCTACCGGCAGTTTTTCTGACTGCACGTGCCTCGACGAGCAAGATCCCCAATGTAGCCAGCAGCTCGCGGGCAAAGACGTCACGCGCGTCGACCACTGTCCGCCGTGACATCCTCACCGCCACGCCTCGTTCCGGAAGCTCCTGAGGAGGCGTCGATGCTTTACGCATCCAATCGATGCGTGGGCTCCGCGCGGCCCGGCGTCTGCCGAAAAGCCAAGTAGCGCCGTCGGATTCGACCGCACCGAGTCGTCGTCGCGCGCATCCGATTCACCGCAATTTGCCGCGTAACAGCGTAAATCGTCGTGATAGGCTGCGCGCCGCAATGCGCACGCTTCGCCTGGCCTCGTTTCTCGTTCTCTCCGGAGCTCTCGGGCTCACGCTTCGATCGCACACGGCACGTGCGGCGTGGCCTCCGCAGCCCACGGACGATTTTCAGAACCCGCCGAACTGGCCGAACGATCCCGATTTCAAGAACACGTGGCAGTGGCAGTCATGGCTGCCCGCGCAGCAACCGAACACCGCGCCGTACTTGAGCGCGGACACGAAGCTCGGCGCGGCGGGCATGCGCGTCGACCAAGCGTGGACGATGTCCATCGGCGATCCGCACGTGCGCATCGCCGTGCTCGACTCGGGCATCGAGTGGGAGCAGCCCGACCTCGTCAACAAAGCGTACTTGAACGCGGGCGAGCTCACGGGCACACACCGGCCGCAAAATGCGAGCGGCGGCGCGTGCGGCGGAACGGGCGATCTCGCGGGCTACGACTGCAACGGCGACGGCGTGTTTTCGATCGCCGATTATCGCGACGACCCGCGCATGTCACCCGTCGTCACCGGCGACAAATGTTTGGACCCCGCGACGCTGCAGCCGACCGCGAACGATCGCATTCAAGGCGACGTGAATCGCAACTGCGTCCTCGACGCGGGCGATCTCATCGAGATGTTCTCCGACGGCACCGACGACGACGGCAACGGCTACGTCGACGACATCTCGGGTTGGGACTTCTACAAAAACGACAACAATCCGTACGACGACACGCGGTACGGACACGGCACCGGCGAGGCGCGCGATTCGTCGGCCGAAGGCAACAACGGCATCGGCGGTATCGGCGGCTGTCCGCTCTGCCGATTCGAGCTGCTTCGCTGCGGCGACAGCTTCATCGCGGACTCGAACGAGTTCGCGAAGGCGGTCGTCTATGCGACCGACACGGGCGCCAGCGTCGTGCAAGAAGCGCTCGGCACCGTCGACATGACGAATTTCGCGCGGGACGCGATCGACTACGCGTACGCGAAGCACGTCACCGTCGTCGCGAGCATGGCCGACGAAAACTCGCGCCATCACAATTATCCCGCCTCCACGAACCACACGCTCCCGGTGCACGCCGTCACGTTCAACGGCCCCGAGTTCGATTCGTCTTCGAGCTTCCTCAACTTCAACACGTGCACGAACTACGGCGGACAGCTCGTGCTCAGCGTGAGCGGGCCTTCGTGCTCGAGCGAGGCGACGGGGCGAACGTCCGGCATCACGGGGCTCATTTATTCGCTGGCGCGCGCGCAAACGCCGCCGCTCGATCTGTCGGCCGAAGAAATCATGCAGCTCTACAAGCTGACCGCGGACGACATCGACGTGCCCGAGTCGCGCGATCCGAACATCAACCAAGGCCTCTATTACGAATCGAAGCCGGGCTTCGATCAGAGGTTCGGTTATGGGCGCGTGAATGCCTACACGCTGATGCAGCAAATCACGTCGAAGATGATTCCGCCGGAGGTCGACATCACGTCACCGGCTTGGTTCGACACGCTGTACGCGAATCGCGTGGACGGGCCCGTGCCGCTGATGGGCACCGTCGCGGCGAAGCGTGCGCAGTCGTACGACTTCGCGGTGTCGTGGGCGCCGGGCGTCGAGCCGGACGATTCGCAATTCGTGGCGCTCGGTCCGGGTCTCACGGCCGTGTCATCGGCGACGGTGAGCGGCGCGAATGGAACGCCGCTCGCGATGATCGACCCGACCGCGATCGATACCTCGCATCCTGCCGATCCCGATTCTCCGCACCACGAGAACGACAAGACGATCACCATCAAGGTGACGGCCGTCGCGCATTATCCCGGCGGCGACGTGAAAGGCGAAGCGCGCCGCACGATCGCGATCGTGAACGGACAGAACGGCCTCGACACGGATCTCTTGCCGGGCTTTCCGCTGCGCGACGGCGACTCGGGTGAATCGAGCCCCAAGCTCGCGGACATCGACGGCGACGGCGTGCGCGACATCGTCCACGCCACGTCCGGCGGGCTCCTCCACGTCTTCACGATGAAGAGCGGAACACCCGAAGAATTGCCTGGATTTCCATTCCATACGCTGCCGATCGACGGCTTGAATCCTGCCGTCACCGATCCCGCCGTTCCGAAATATTCGACGTCGGCCGCCTACCTCGCCGGAAAAAATGGCGGCGTGGATCCCACCGTCGCGCGTGAAGCGATCCTCGCGACACCCGCCGTCGGCGATCTCGACGGCGACGGCAAACCGGAGATCGTGATCGTCACCTACTCCGGAACGATCTACGTCGTGAACTCGCTCGGGCAGTCCGTGAAAGGTTGGCCGCAGCGGCTTCCGCTCGTGCCGTCGTGCCCGCAAGATCCGACGAAGACGAAGCCGGCGAGCTGCATGGACGTGTTTCACGGATGGGCGCGCGGCGCGTTCGGCAGCCCCGTGCTCGCCGACTTCGACAAGGACGGCAAGCCCGAGATCGTCCTCGCCGCATTCGACGGCAACATCCGCGTGCTGCATCTCGACGGCTCCGAGCTCGCCGGCTTCCCCGTCGCGCTCCATTCGACGCGCAAGGCCTGCAGCGCCGTGTCGCCAAGCTTTTGGGAGAGCACTGAAATGGCCACTGCCCTCGCTTCCCCTCCGAATTCTGCGCCCGCAGCGGCTCGGCCCGCTCGTTCGAA
>JAICXU010000621.1 GCA_025934595.1 Polyangiaceae bacterium
ACGGCGAGGGTCGATCTCATGCGCGAAACCTATGCTACAAAATCGAACCCCGCGCATGGAAAAGCAGCCGATGACCCCCGAGGGTTACGCCAAGCTCCGCGAGGAGCTCCAGCACTTGAAGAGCGTCGAGCGCCCCGCGATTTCGAAGGCGATCGGCGTCGCGCGCGATCACGGCGATCTCAGCGAAAACGCCGAGTATCACGCGGCCAAAGAGCGCCAGGGCATGATCGAGGCGCGCATCAAAGATCTCGAGGCGAAGATCGCGCTCGCCGAGGTCATCGATCCGTCCAAGCTCTCCGGGTCGCGCGTCGCGTTCGGCGCCCGCGTGAAATTGTCCAACGTGAAGACCGAAGAAGAAGTCACGTACTGGATCATCGGCGCCGAAGAAGCGAACTTGGAGGAGGGGAGCATCAGCATCTCGAGCCCGCTCGCGCGGTCGCTCCTCGGTAGAGAGGTGGGCGACGAAGTGAAGGTCCGCATGCCCGGAGGCGAGCGCGTTTACGAGGTGCTCGACGTCTCCTTCGCAGCGAAATAGCCTTCGCAGGTGCGGCATTTCTGCGTTTGGTGTATGAGGCCAGGCAAGTAACAGGTGCAGCCGTGACCTCGACCCAAGAAGAAATTCAAGTCTCCTACGACGTCTCGAACGAGTTCTTCCGCCTCTGGCTCGACGAGCGCATGCACTACACGTGCGCGGTCTACGAGAAGGACACCGACACGCTCGAGCAAGCGCAGGAGAACAAGTCGCGCGTGCTCTACGAGTTCGCCGAGCTCGACCCGACGAAGACGGTCCTCGACATCGGCTGCGGGTGGGGCGCGAACCTCGAATACGTCGTGAAACGTGGCGCGAAGGAAGCGCACGGCATCACGCTCTCGTCCGCGCAGCACGACGAAATCATGGCGCGCAAAATCCCCGGCATCAAAACCTGGTGCTGCGATTACCGCGATTTCAAAGCTCCGTTTCTCTACGACTCGCTCATCTCGATCGAAATGATCGACCACCTCTGCTCGCCGGCGCAGGCCGCGCAGGGCCTCGCGGTCGACATCTATCGCAGCTACTTCAACAAGCTCGCCGAGTGGGTGAAGCCCGGAGCCACGTTCGGCTTCCAAGCCATCTTGCGTAACCGCGTTCCGCGAAAGCGCGAGGACATCGCGGATCTGAAGTTCACGGCCGACGTCATCTTCCCGGGCGGCCTCAATCCGCGCCTCGAAGATTTGATCATGGCCGTCAATCCGTCGTGGGAGATCCTGGAGCTGAAGACGCGCCGCACGCACTATGGTCGCACCACGGCCGAATGGCTTCGCCGCATGAAGGCCCACGAGAAGAAGATCCGCGCCGAATGGGGCGACCAAGTCTTCCAAGAATACGATCGCTATCTCTCGACCTGCGTGAAGGGCTTCGCGAATCACTGGGCGAGCGACGTGCAGATGAAGCTCAAGAAGATCGACATCTGAAGATGCGACGAATCTGGGTTGTCGGTCTAACCGCAGGGCTCTCGTTGCTCGCGTTTGCGTGCGAGCGCGTCCCGAACAGCAAGGCGCCGAAGAGCAAGCTCAACTCCGCCCGATGCATCTCCGACATCGAGTGCGGACAAGATCAGAAGTGCGTGAAGAAAGAAAAACACCCCGACGGGATTTGCGTTTCGAAGTAACGCCTTTCCCCCTCCACGTCTCGGAGCCTCGTCAATAGCTCGAGCTCGATGCTGCGCCGGACCACTGGCTCGGCTCGGTCGCCGCGCCGATGATCTGCGCGGGCACCTTCTCCGTGGCGGCGGGCGGACCGGACGTATCGATCTGGTAGATGCGACCATTGGCGCCGAATGCGTAGAGAGATCCGTTCGCGTACGCGAGACCGGCGGGAAGGACCGCGATCGCGCCGCGCGACAAGGGTGACGAAGAGCCGTCCGCGGGGAACGCGTAGAGGCACGCGCTGCCCGATCCGGTCGAGCAATTGTTGTGGGCCAACGCCGTCCAGCACGCGCCGGCAGAATCACACACGACGTCGTAGGGAACGTCGTCGATGAAGTAGTCGCTCGCGATCGTCGTGACGTGCGCGTTTCCGGCCGCGAGCGGATCGAGGCCGGTGAGATCTGCGTTCTGCGGATCGACGGCGAGAAAACCCGGCGTCCCTGCCGCGCGCGCCGTGATGTGGAGATCGTCTCCGGTGAGATCGTCGAGCACGTTGCGTGCGGAGCACGTGCCGTCGGCGAGCGAGATTTTGTAGACGGCGTCGTTCGCCTCGAGGACGTACCCCTGCCCGCTCGAATCGATCGCGAGATCCGCACGATGGCTTCCCGCGCAACCGATCGGCGCGATCTTCGTGAGCACGTTGCTCGTCACGTCGTACGACCAGAGATCGGTCTCCGTGCTCGCGTAGACGAGCTTTTCGGCGGGCGCGCTCGAATCCGCGCCGGCGTCGCCTCCGCCTCCGCCCGAATCACCGCCCGCGCCGTCGGTCGCACCTCCCGAGTCGCCGCCATTTCCGCCGCCGTCGGCGCCGATCGTGCCGTCACCCTTCGTCGCTCCGTCGCCATTCGTGCCGCCTTGGCTCGGGACGATCGCGGTGTCGTCGAGGCCGCAAGCGACCATCGCGAACGGAACCGCGAAAGCGATGGCTAGGCCGACAATGGCGCGCATGAAAAGAAGGGTGTCACATCTTTCCCGCGCCCGCCTGCGAGAATCGGCGCGTCATGGAGAGGGGATCGTGCCTCGCGTCTCGAAAGCCGGCGCGGTGTCGCGGCGCAGATCGAAATCGTGAACCAGGAGCAGATACACGAACGACTGGACGAATCCCGCCTCGTCTACGGGCATGTCGCGCTCATACGCGAGATGCACCTCGATGGGCGCGGCATGCGTGATGATTTCGTACGTCACGTCGAGCTCCGACGGGCGCAGAGGATTCGATGCACGGCGATCCGTGAACATCGTGGCGTCGAATGCGAGCGACAAGTAATCGTGCACGACGGAGAGCTCGGTGCGTGATCCATAGCGAAACAATGCGCTTCCCGAGTTGTCGGGCCTCGCGGCGTACGTCGGGTTGAATGCGAACCATCCGAGCGTGAACGCGCCACCGATGTCACCGTCGACGAGCGCACGCTTCAAGGACGGCGAAATGTCCGCGAGCGAATACAGAAGACGCGCGCGCGCATCGACGTACGTCTGCGTGAAGCCAGCGCGATCGACGGGACGATCGTGCTCGACGCGCGCGCC
>JAICXU010000203.1 GCA_025934595.1 Polyangiaceae bacterium
GAGACACGCTCAAGACCGTCGACTCGCAGAGCCAGAAGCACGCCGGCGCCAACTCACACGTCGACGAGCTCGCCGTGCGAGGCGCTCCCGGTGGGGGCACGGTCTGACGTCGTTCCAAGGACGAAACGCTCATCAACGAAGTGCAGGGCGTAGCCGAAGGCGTGAACGATTACGTCGGCGGCATCTCGCGCTTGCAGACGATCGTGGGCCTCCGCAGCGACTACAACTTCCTCGCGAACACGCTCAAGAGCTACGTCGAGCTGCGCCTGCAGCCGGCGGAAGACAAGTACTACGTCATCGAGCTCATCAACGATCCGCGCGGCTACACGAGCATCACGCAGACCGACATCGACACGACGAATCCGAACGACGCACCGCACTATCATACGGTGACGACGACCACGACGAACGCGTTCCGTTTCTCGCTGCAGTTCGCGCGCCGCATCGGTCCCTTCACGGGAAGGTTCGGAATCAAAGAATCGACGGGCGGCGTCGGTCTCGACACGAGCCTCCTCAAAGATCGCTTCGAGCTCCGCCAAGATCTCTTCGGATTCGGCGAAGAGATCCAGCCTCGCTACCGCGTGCAGATCGGCTACGAGTTCGTGCGCCATCTCTGGCTGCTCGGCGGCGTCGACTACGTCTTCAGTGACAAGCGCGACTACTTCATGGGGCTGCAGCTTCGGTTCACCGACGAGGATCTCAAGACGATCTTGCCGTTCTCCGGCGGCGCCACGGCAGCGGCGAAATAAGCGGAATTTCTCGCTCGATTCGCGCCGTCGGCTCTAACCCCACTCGAGGAGGCGCGCGGCGACGAGCAGCTCGACGGCGCAAAACGCTTCGATGGTGCGCGCGCCTGCTTCTTTCGTGGCGCGCTCGAGCGCGAGCCGCAGCGGCACCGGCAGCTTGCAGGCGTCCAGAAGAAACGCGACGACCGGTGGCCAGCTCACTTCTTTGGTGAGACCTCTGCGATCGCGCGGGCCGGGTCCTAGCGCCAGATTGAGCTTTCGCTCCATGCTCGAACGGATCGCCGCGGGCTCCCAGGCCGATTCGAGCGCGCTCAAAATCAGCGTGGGCAGATCGAGATCGAGCGGGAACTCGACATGCGGCGCCGTCTCGTTTCGATAGAAGCTGAGCGAGCCCGACTGCCATTTGAAAATGTCGGCGACTTTGTCGCGACCTTGATCGCGGAGCGCCTGGAAGATGTCGACCGCGCCCATGAACCCGAGCGCGATGAGCGTGTCGCCCATGCGGCCGCCGTAACGCGGGAGCACGTTGAGCGCCATTTCGAGCTCCGACGGCGCGAGCTTTCCCGATCGCACGAGATAGTGACCGAACATTTCGAGCGCGTTGCTCGACGCGACGTGATGCAGCTTTCCCGACAAAAAGTAGAGCTCTTTGCGCTCGGCCTCCGACGGATGCTCTGCGCTCTGTACGAACAGCACGCCCGTTTCGCGGTGCTCGAGCACGCGAAGCAAGATGTCGAGCGTCGCGCTCGTCCCGAGATTTTCGTACATGTCCGGCGCGCCCGGCCCTGCGAGCTGGTTCGTCGTCGCGGTTTGCGGCGGCAAGAGGCGCGCGAGCTCCTCCACGTGATCGACAGGGCAGGGCTCTTGCCCTTGGTATTCGACGGTGTCGTTGCGGCCGACCTCGCCCGTCGCGATCGCTTCGGCGAGACGCGCGAATACCCACGGGCCTTTTCGCTCGCCGTTTCGCGTCGTCACGAACGAAGGCACGGCCGCGAACTGCGCCGTGTTCGGCGCGGGCTCCTCGTCGTCGACGAGATCCGATTCGGCGAGAGCCTTCACCGCTCGCATCCGCGCGCTTTCGCGCACGGCCTGGATCGAGCCGCTCGACGATGCCGCTTGCGCGCGCACGACGTGGAGGGCGAGCTCTTTGCGTGACGTTTCGGGATCCGGATCGAACGGAGCGAGCGCGTCGGCGAGCTCGCTCGCGGTTTGGTAGCGATGTTTCGGATCGCGTGCGAGCGCGTGCTCGAGCACCTCGAAGAGCCCCGGAGGCAATTGCGGTTTGTACTCGCGCAGCGGCTCGATTCGACAATCGCGGATGGCCAGCAAGATCGCGAGCTGGCCGGCGCCGGGAAACAAAGGCCGTCCGATGACCATCTCCGCGAGCACGCTCGCCACGCTGAAGAGATCCGCGCGCGAATCGAATGGCTCGCCCGCGACTTGCTCGGGCGCCAAATAGCTTATTTTTCCCTTCAACATCGCGCTCGCGGCATTTCGCAACGTGGCGCGCGACGTGGCGCGGGCGATCCCGAAATCGCCGAGCTTCGTCTTGCCTTCGCGCGACAGGTACAAATTCGACGGCGTGACGTCGCGATGAATGATGCCGAGCGGCGTGCCTTTTTCGTCGGTTGCAGAATGCACGCTTTGCAATCCCGCGAGCACGTCGCGGATGACATGCACCGCGAGCCGCACGGGCACGGGTCTGCCTTCGGTTCGAAAGCGGCGAAGCAGCCGGTAGGCATCGACGCCGTCGACGTATTCCATCGACAGATACGGCTCGCCGGTGGTGTGCACGCCCGATCCGTACACGTGCACGACGTTCGGGTGCCGGACCGCGGTGTGCAGGTCCGCTTCACGTTGGAACATCGTGCGACCGTCCGGGTCGTTCAAGAAATGCGGAAGCAGCCGCTTCACGATGAGACGCCCATCTTTCGCGAGCGCGCCGTGCGGAGGCGTCGCCATCGGATTCGCGATGCTCGCGAGATACACCTCGGCCGTACCGCCGACGGCGATGCGTGCTTCGAGTAAAAAGGGTCCGAAGCGAATCGGCCCGCCGCGGAGCGGCTGCGGAACGCCGCGCTTCGGCGGATGGTCCTCTTGCACGGCATACAGACTAACTTCCGGCTGGACGTTCACCAATCAAACTGTTTGAAAGATGGATGATGCAAGGATTTCGGAGGATAGCGCCTGCGCTCGCGATCGCATTGGCAGCTACATTTGCGGCATGTGAAGGTTGTCATCCCGGCACGAGCGCGAGCCAGCCTTCTGCCGATGCGTCGGGTCCGCCGACCTTTCGCCTCTATTTGGTGACCGATTTGGCGGGTGCCCTCGAGCCGTGCGGGTGCGTGAAAGATCAGCTCGGCGGGCTCGATCACTTCGCGGCATGGACGAAATCGGAGGCCGCGAAGGCGCCGGAGAGCGGCGTGCTCTTGTCGGGCCCGGTCTTCTTCATGGATCCCGTCTTGAAAGAAGATCATCGCGCGCAAGACGTGACGAAGGCGGAGACGATCGCCAAATCGCTCGCGGAGCTCCACGCGATCGCGTTCGCGCCCGGGAAAAATGATTTCGCGGCCGGGCCTTCGGAGCTCGAGAAGCTCGCGAGCCTCTCCGGCGCGCAAATCACGGCCGCGAATTTGTCGCCGAATGGAGCGCCGGCGAATTGGGGCGCGCCGTTCGTGAAAAATCTGCACGGCGTCAACGTCGGATTTTTCGGCGTGAGCGCGCTCGACAAGTCCGAAGGCGGGCCACCCGACGGCGTCGCCGTCAAAGCCGACATCGCGAGCGCCGAAGAGCAAATGGCGACGCTGAAGAAACAAGGCGCGCGTGCCATCATCTGTCTCGCGGCGACGGGGCGCGGCGAAGCGAAGCGCATCGCGGACGCGATCCCCGATCTCACGGCCATCGTCGTGGGATCGACGGGAGGTCGCGGCGAAGGCAACACGGAGACGCCGCCCGAAGATCGCGTGGGCAACGTGATCATCGCCGAGACGGGCAATCATTTGACGACCGTCGTCGCGCTCGATCTCTGGGTTCGCGGCGACGGCGCATTCGCAGATCTCACGGCCACCGACGCGAGCTTGCCGAAGCCGGACGCGAGCTTTTTTCGCTACTCGATCCAAGAGATCCACGACACGCTCGGGAAAGATCCCGGCGTCACCGATCAGATGCTTGCATATTACAAGCAAGTGAACGACGCGAACAAAGTCGCGTTCGCCGATCGCGTTCCAAGGCCGGCGCCCGCGGGATCACCGAGCTACATCGGCGTCGGCGAATGCGAAACGTGTCACTCCGACGCGAAAGACGTATGGGACAAGACCGCGCATGCGCATGCGTACGCGACGCTCTCGAAGCAATTCAAAGAGTTCAACCTCGATTGCGTGGGCTGTCATGTCACCGGCTACGACACGGCGGGCGGCAGCACCGTCACGCACGTCGACAAGCTGAAAGACGTGCAATGCGAGGTATGTCACGGGCCGGGCTCGCTCCACGCGAAGAAACCGAAGACGGTGGCCATGCCCACGCCGAAGCCGACCGCCGATACGTGTCTCAACTGCCATCATCCGCCGCACGTGAAAGAGTTCGACGCGAAGGCGAAGATGGATCTCATTTTGGGTCCGGGTCACGGCAAGCCGAGTTGATGATGCGCCGCGCCGCTTGCACGATCGGATCGAGATCCCGATCGAGCAAGTCGGTGTGATGACCGCCCTTCACGGCGATGAATTCGGCATGCGGCAGGGCATGCGCGACGCGCTCCCCGAACGCGAACGGCACCGTCTTGTCCGAGTCGCCTTGCAGAACGAGCACGGGCTGCGAAATCTTCGGCGCTTTCGACAGCGTGTCGAATCGATCTTTCACGATCCACGAATTTGGTAAGAACGGCGTGAAATGCTCCGCTTCGTCGAGGATCGACGTGAACGGCGCTTCGAGAATCACTGCGCATCCCCATCCGCGCGACGCCATCTCGCTCGCGACGCCGGTGCCGAGCGAAAATCCCCAGAGCGCGATCCGTTTTTTTTCGACGTGCTTGTCCGCCGCGAGCGCCTCGAGCTCCGCCTCCGCATCGGCGTAAAGGCCGGCCTCGCTCGGACGTCCATTGCCCGCTGCCGTTCCGTATCCGCGATACTCGGCGAGCATCGCGCCGAAGCCGAGCTCTTCGATGTTCTGCGCCCGCCACAGATCGTAGGACACCGTTTCGCCGTTGCCGTGGAAGAACACGACGACCGGCGCCGTGGGATCCGGTGCATGGAAGTAGAGGGCGTTCGCGATGACGCCGTCCTTCGCGCGAGCCGTGAGCGCCTCACCGACTCCCGGCGGAATCGGCGGCGGCGAGGCGGGCGCAGGAAAAAGCGCCCGCGGGTAGACGAGCATCGCGACGGCCACGGAGACCGCGTAAAAAACCGCCACGCTGATCAGAAATCGAACAATCTTTTTCGCGGAGGACATATTTCGGCGTCCTGAATGGTCATCCGTTCCGCGGCATCCATTCGGAAGGGGACGTGCGCGATTTTACCCGAAAAAAGGTCGAGGCCGGTGTCCGTCAGGACGCGCGCTGGTTCGCGTGCTATCTGGCGATCGCATGTATTCTGCATGCAATTGCGCTGACGTCGATCCACGCGCGTGATTCGCAGCCGGCGTCGACGGTCGCGCAGAGCGACGCCGATTCGCTCACGTTCGTGGAAATGGAATCGCCGCACGAGACGGCCAGCGCATCCTCCGTCACTTCGAACGCATCGCCCGAGACGCATCGCGCCACCGCGCCGTCGAACGACGCGCTCGTCCATGCGATCGCAGAAGAGATCGGAAACGCAGCGGCGCGGGGGGACACGATCGCGCCACCGATCGATTCGTCGCACGCGGGAGACGCGCGGCCGAGTGGATCGAACGAGCCGTGGACGTTCTCGCCGACGCGCGAAGTGAATCTCGGCCTCGGCGACGAGACGGGCGAGCTCGCGAGACGCATGGCAGAGCACGGAGAGCTCGATACCGGGACGAAGCCTTCGCCGGGCCGCGTGGTCGAAGGTCTCGATGCCGCCGATGTCGCGCGCGGCTTCGGTCGCGGTGGTCCGGTCGTGCAAGCGGTCGAAGAAGTGGCGCACGATCCGACGGCGCCGCCCGAAGGCATCGCGATGTTCGACATCGCGATCGAGAAGAACGGAAAAATCTCGGTGAGCGTGTCGGAGTCCACGGCCAATCGCGAGGATTGGCAGCGCCTCACCGCCGACATCGCGCGCGCGGTTCAAAAAAAGGCCATTCGCATGCCCGAAGGCGCGAACGGCCTCCGCGTCGGCGTGCGCGTCGAAGCGAAGATTCGATTCCCGGACGGCCGCGATCCGAAAAAATCCGGCGCCTATGCGAGCGGCACTGGTCTCGCGGTGCACGATCACCACGACGGTACCGCCGACCTCGAGCTGCCATCGATCGGCGTCGGCGTGCGCGGAAAAGTGTGTAACGCCGACGTGCGTCTCACGATGCTCGGTCCGATGATCGGCGGCGGATGCTCGCCCGAAAATATCGGCACGCATCCGGAGCGCACGGTGGGCGCGACGGAGACGTACGAGAAGAGGATGTGACCGGAGGGCAAAGAAACCGCCAAGCCGCAAAGGCCGCCAAAGATTAAGGGAAGGGATC
>JAICXU010000803.1 GCA_025934595.1 Polyangiaceae bacterium
CGCTCTCGATTTTGCGAATCGCCGCGACGATGCGCACGAGTCGATCGGTCGCCATCGCGAGCGGATCGCCTCCGCTCAAGATCACGTCGCGGATTTCGGAATGCGCGCGCACGTAGGCGAGCGCCGGCGCCAGATCTTCGAGCGAAGCCGCGCCGCCGCCTTGACCGACCATGCGCGAGCGCGTGCAGACGCGGCAATAGACCGCGCCGCGATCGGTCGCGAGCATGAGAACGCGATCGGGATAACGCTGCACGAGATGCGGCGCGACCTCGTGCGCGGTCTCGCCGAGCGGATCGACCATGTCGCTCGGCGCGACGTCGGCTTCGCGCGCGTCGGGCACACATTGCATGCGAATCGGGCAGCGCGGATCGTGCCGATCGCAGAGCGACAGGTAATACGGCGTGATGCCGATCGGCATGCCCGCCTGCTCCGCGCGGCGCGCGCCTTCGCGTTCGTGCGGCGTCAAATCGAGCTGTTTTTCCAGCGTTTCGACGCTGGCCGTGGCGTTGCGGATTTGCCAGCGCCAGTCGTCGAACGATTCGAGGTTGAGGGAAATGCGGGCGGTCACGGAGGACCTGCGTCCGCGAGATCGACTTTGACTTGCGCGAGCGCGCCGTCGTCGACCTGCACGGGGAACTGCTTGCGGAGACTCGCGATGAGGTCGTCTTCTTTTTGACGAATGCGATCTTCGACGAGCTTCACGCGAATCGATCGCTCCGCTTCCGCGAACGCGCGATCATGCGGCGGCGATTTTTGCGTGAGACGAATCAAAAAGAAGGAGCTCCCGGAAGCGACGGGCCGATCGAGCACGTCACCTACGTTCGCAATTTCGAAGGCGGGCGCGACGAGATCGGCCGGCACGCGCGAATTCTCGCTGTGCGTATCTCCCGGCGGATTGATCATCCCGAAATCACCCGCGAGATCGACCGGCACGTTCGCCTTCGCTTGCGAATCCATCGAGAATTTCCGCACCAATTCGCCCCACGCCGCCGCGTTCGTATTCTTCTCGGCTTGCGCGAGCACGGACTTCGCCGTCGCTTCGTCTTTCACTTGGATGACGGAGATGCGGCGCCGCTCCGGATCGCGATAGTCGGCGCGATGCGCGTCGAAGTACGCGCGCACGTCGGCTTCGGGCAAATCCTGCGGCGCGGGCACGCCCTTCTTCAAGTCGGCGAGCACGGCCTCGCGCAAGATCGCTCGCTCTTGTTCCTGCGCCGCGGGATCTTGATCGTAACCTTTCAGCGTCGCTTCTTGTGCGAGGAGCTCGATGTCGATCATCTCGCCGAGGAGCTCTTTTCTGCGCTCGGGCGACTGATAGCGGAGCCTGTCGAACTGGTCCATGTGCTCGAGCGTCGCGACGAACTCCCCGAGCGTGATGGTTTTGTCGCCCACTTTTGCGAGCACCTTCGCGGCCTGCTCGGGCGTGAGCGCGGTGCTCTGCGGAATTCCCGAATCGGTGCGCGCGCCGTTTTGCAGGGCTTTGTCGTTGCACGCGGTCAGCCCGAGACCGAGCGTGACCGCGAACGCCAGAAGCGCCACCGAGCCGAAAATCGGCCTCTGACGGGCGAAAAGCCGAACCATGGCCCAATCGATACTTTTGCCGGCGCACAAAGTCGAGCGCCTCTGATTGCGCCGGGCCACGGTCTTCGGTACTAGCTCTACCCGCGATGCGAACGACCCTGGACGAACGTGACGATCCGACGATTCCGCCCGCGCAACCGCATCCGCGTCTTCATTACAAGCGCTTCATCCTGAAGCTGAGTGGCGAGGCGCTTTGCGGCACGGACGGCGGCTTCGGCATCAATCCGGAGGTGATGCGCGCCACGGCCGCGGAGCTCGCCGAGGTGCATGCGCTCGGCGTGCAAATCGGAATCGTGGTCGGCGGCGGCAACATTTTTCGCGGCCTCAAAGGCGCGAGCGCCGGCATGGATCGCGCGCAGAGCGATTTCATGGGCATGCTCGCCACCGTCATCAACGCCCTCGCCTTGCAAGACGCGCTGGAAAACGCAGGCGTTCCGACGCGCGTGCAGACGGCGATCGAGATCCGCCAAGTCGCCGAGCCCTACATTCGCCGCCGCGCGGTGCGCCATCTCGAAAAAGGTCGCGTCGTGATTTTCGCGGCGGGAACGGGCAATCCGTATTTTTCGACCGACACCGCCGCCGCGCTCCGCGCGATGGAAATTCACGCCGATGCGCTCTTCAAAGCCACGAAGGTCGAAGGCGTGTACGACAAGGACCCGAACAAGTTCAAAGGCGCGAAGATGGTGCCGAGAATGAGCTTCGACCGCTTTTTGGCCGATCGCATCGGGGTCATGGACTCGACCGCCGTCACGCTTTGCCGCGACAACAAGATGTCGATTCGCGTGTTCAAGCTGACCGAGCGCGGAAACGTGAAGCGCGTCGTGTTCGGCGAAAACGTCGGCACCGTCATCGTCGAAGAGTAGCCCGCATCAC
>JAICXU010000720.1 GCA_025934595.1 Polyangiaceae bacterium
ATCGACCATCGACCATCGACCATCGACCATCGACCATCGACCATCGACCATCGACCATCGACCATCGACCCGATCCGCTTCGACCATTCGCGCGTTTTTCTCGTGAAGCGCGATCTTCGGTGCGCGCTACGATGAACGAACGCCATGCGCTCCCTCGGTCTTCTCGCGTGCTTCATCCTCACCGCATTCGCAGCGTGCTCCGGATCGAGCAGCGACGATTCGTCGAGCGCGACGCAAAGCGGCAGTGACGGCGGATCGTCGAGCTCGAGCGACGGCGGATCGTCATCGAAGACCGACGGCGGATCGACCGCGACGAAAGACGGCGGCTCGACCTCGGGTGGAAATGGCTCGAGCAAACCGAATTGCAAATACGTCGCGCATCAAACGGGGTTGAACGAGCACCAACAAGTCGGCGGTCTCGCGTTCCATACCTACGCGCCCGCTTCGTACGATCCGAACGTCGGTCATCGCGTCGTCGTCATCATGCACGGCCAAGATTCGGACGGCACCCCGGAGCTCACGTCGCTCTGGCAGTCGATCGCCGACAGCGAGGAGCTCGTGCTCGTCGCGCCGAAAGGCTCGCAGCCCGCGACCGATCCGATGACGTATCCGAACGGCGCGAATTGGTCCGTCGATGATTTGAATCACGTCCAAGATCTCGTGAGCGAAATCGACGACTGCTACGACGTCGACGTGAAACGCCATATTTTATGGGGTTTCAGCGAAGGCTGTTTCTATGGGTACTTGCTCGGCATCGGCGCCGCAACGCAGTTTTCGGGGCTCGCGATGGGAGGCGCGAACACGAGCTTCGCGCGCGAGAACGGTTATCCGCCGTCCGCGGAGACGTGGCCCATCCCGGTGAGTCACGTGCAAGGCACGACGGATCCGAATGGCACCGCGCAACCCGAGCAAGACAAGCTCGACTTCCAAGCCGCAGGCAGCGTGTTCACGCTCTACGAGCCGAGCCAAGGCCACACGATCACGCAAGCGCAAGTGATGCAGCAGTACGAAGATCTCAAAGACTCGTCCTCACCTTGATCGCGAACGTCTCTCGCTGGACACGCCGTCGGCGACGTGAAAACGTCACGCGATGCACAAAGAGCTCACGGGTCTCCTTTTGATCGCCGCTGCCGCGCTCGCCGGCTGCAACTCCAACGGCACGTGCGAATACAAGTTCGACGAGTCATCGAAGGACGGTAGCCTCACCGCAGGCATGCAGCTCTGCGCTCCGAAGTGGGTGGCGGAGAAGTGCAGCGAGCCCGCCATGTCGGGCGCGGGCGTCACGGCGGGCTTGAAGACCAGCGGCTACGTCTTCACCAAAGGCGCGACCTGCGAGCAGCGTGGCTACCAGGACTGCTCGGGCGGCCGAGGCATCGACTACGAGAAGACCTGCCCGAAGAAGTGACGCATCGACGACGGGTCTCATAGGTGTCGAGATAGATACCTATCTGTCGAAATCGATAGACGTTTGCTAGGTACGTTCCGCTCAGTACGGAAGGTCCTTGAAACCTTCCGGCGTCGATGTCGACTCGCTCTTGTCGGGCGTCTCGTGCGTTTGCTTCGGCGGAACGTAGCCGCCGCCGGCTTTCGCGAGCGTCAGGCTCACCATGCTGTCGGTCGATCCGACTTCCTTCGTCGCCGCGCGAAATCCGTTCTTCACGAAGAGGAGCTTCTTCGTCTTCTTGTCGTTCGGTTGGAACGTCACGTCGCACGGCGTTGCGGCGCAGACCTCGCGGCCGTCCTCGCGCACGTTCGCGCCTTCGGGATCGGTGGACAAGCGAACTTTGAGCGGCCCCGCGCTCGCGACGGGCGGTGGCGTCGTGCTCGCCGATGTCGCCGGATTTTGCGAAACCGCGGCGCTGTCCGTCGGCGAAGCCGCGCCGCTGTTCGCCGGTGCGTTTTCGCTCTTGCCGGTCGTGCCGACGAGGAAGAACAAAGCTGCGACGCCGACGACGGCGGCGATCGCGAGGAGCGCGCCGATCGCTCGCGACTTTCTTCGACCCGGCGTGAGCGACGAAGGCAGCTCCGCGTCGGATTGCGCGCGCGCGGAGGGCGGCATCGAGATCGAAGCCTTCGGGCCGGACGCTGACGCCGAGCCGAGGGGGCCGGGCGTCTGCGAGACCGTAGATGGAATTGCGCCGGGAAATGAGCCGGATCCGACGGCGCCGTATTGTCCCGTGCCGAGCGAGCCAGGCGCGAACGAGTTCGTGCGCGCGACGTTCTTCAAGGACGCGAGCACCTCGTCCATCGACTTGAAGCGCTGGTCGGGATCCTTCGACATGCAACGCATGATGGTTTCTTCCATCACGTCGGAGACCACGATGTTCGGATTGATCTCGCGGATCGGCGGAACGGCGTCGTTCACGTGCGCCATCAAAATGTTCACGCTGTTCGGCCGGTCGAACGGAACCTTGCCGCACATCATTTCGTACATGATGACGCCGAGCGAATAGACGTCGGTGCGTGCGTCGACTTTGTCGCCGCGAATTTGCTCGGGCGCCATGTACTTCGGCGAGCCCATGAAGAGACCGGTTTGCGTGAGCTGCTCTTTCGGTTCTTCGGCGAACTCTTTCACGAGACCGAAGTCCAAAATTTTCACGAAGTCGGGCTCGTCGCCGTGCTCCACCAAAAATACGTTCGCGGGCTTCAAATCTCGGTGAATCACGCCGAGCCCGTGGGCCTCGCGGAGCGCGCGGCAAATCTGCATCGAGATGTGGACGACGCGCTCTTCGGCGAGATGGCCCGCGACGCGGATCGCGCGGTGGAGGGTCGTGCCCTCCA
>JAICXU010000163.1 GCA_025934595.1 Polyangiaceae bacterium
GTCTTCTGCCGCCACGCCTCCCGTTCCCGTCACGAAGGAATCCTGCGTCGCGTCGTACGAGAGCGCGCAGAGGCTGCGGCAAGCGGGCAGCCTGCGCGCGGCAAAAGCGCAGCTCGCGATCTGCGAGAACGAAACGTGCGCGAGCTTCATGCGCGACGACTGCACGAAGTGGGACGGCGAAATCACCGAGGCGATTCCCACCATCGTGGTCGGCGCGAAAGACGAGCACGGTCACGACACCACCGCCGTGCGCGTGATCGTCGATGACGTCGTCGTCGCCGATCAGCTCGACGGTCGCCCGATTCCAGTGGATCCGGGGCAACATCACGTTCGCTACGAGTCCGGAAAGCGTGTGAACGAAGACACGTTCGTGATTCGCCAGGGCGAAAAAAATCGGCAGCTCTCGACGTCGTTTGCTCCGCTCGCACCGCCACCGCCGCCTCCGCAAGCGCATCGAAAAATCCCGACCATCACGTGGATCTTGGGCGGTGTCGCGGTCGCCGGAGTCGCTTCGTTCACCACGTTCGCGATCGCCGGAAAAGAAAAAGAAGGATGCGCGCCGACCTGCTCGCGATCGAACGTCGACGCGCTTCGCCGCGATTATTTGGTCGCCGACATCTCGCTCGGCGTCGGGGTCGTCGCTGCCGCCGCTGCCGTCTACTTCGCGCTCACCGCCAAGCCGGTCGTGGTGGCCACGACGCCACGCGCGGCATCGTTCTCGATCGAGCCCGGCGTCGCGCCGAACGGCGCGGACGTTTCGATGCGTGCGCGCTTCTGATCAGAATCTTCTGATCACTACAAGCATTGGCCGTTGCCTTTGCATTTTCCGGAGCAGCACGCCGTGTCGCTCGTGCACGATGCGCCACTGGCTCCGGCATCGCACGGTATCGGCGGGCTGCTATCGATCCGCGCGTCGCGGCTGGCGCCATCGCCGCCTTCGGCGCCGGCTTCGTCCGTCTTCGTGAGGCCGCCCATCAGCTCTTCGTCCGAGGGCGCGAGGAGCGAGCAGCCGATCGCACCGAGCCCGATCGCGATCGCGAATGCCAGGAAGAACCGGCGGTGCTTCGATAGCCCCACGGTTCCATCTTACGGCATCTCCCGAGCCGGGGTCAGAGAATGTCGACCGTGCAGATTTGGTGATCGGGATTCAAGTCGAGATGCATGTGATCGCCTTCGCGAAACACGTAGTTGAATCGGGCTGCGCATCCGGCGTCGGCATACCGCGAGCTCGGGAAGACGGCGTGATCGGCCGCGTCTCCCCAGCTATGACGCGATCGCGCCGCGCAGGTTCCAGGACACGAATCTGCGCCGCACATGCTCTGGCACACGGCGCGCTGGTGCGCGGGCGATCGATACCCGCTCGAAAGATCCACCGCATCGCCCAGGTTGTCGCGATACGCATCGAGCTTCTCGACGAGCATGGGCGACACGAGAACCTTGTGGCCATACGCAAGCTCGGTGCCGACGAGCTCGGAGAGCGCGAAGTGTTTTCCGACCATCACGTCGACGGTGTTCGTGTCGCCCGTCGTCGGATCATAGAGATCGTCGGTGTCGATGAAGCACGTGGGCAGCGGATACGAGCCGTCATCGGAGATGTCCGCATATTCCGCGGTCATCTTCGCGTCTTCTTTCGTCCGAATGCTCACGCCGGAGGGAAACGTCAGAACGGGACAGCCGCCGTCGGATCCCGTCACCGGCAGCGGGCGATTGTCTGCGGCCTGCCCGGGCCCCGCGTCTTCCACGACGCCACCGCTGCCTTGATCGTCGGCGAAGTTTCCCGTCGCCTCGCCATTCGCGGGTGGATCACTCGAGCACCCGAGGAGCATCGTGCACGCGGCGAACGCGCAGCAGGTCGCGAGGATCGCGAGCCATCGCGAGAAAAAGCCGGCGCGCGTCTCCACGGATCCATGACGTGCAAGGCGCGCGCCTCGGCGCTGCGCGTCAGAGCTCGCTCTTCGCGAACGAACGCACGATCCGAAATCGCATCTTCATAGGGGCGCGGGCGATCCGTCGGGATGCACGGCGAACCGGAACTGCGCATCGTAGCCGAGAGTTTGATAGTCGAGCACGTCGGCTTGGATGGTGCCGTCGGCGCGCTGGAGAATGATCCCGAAACCATAGTCTTTGGATCCAGTAGGTGGCGCGCCACCGTTCCCCACGAGCATCTCTTTCGGTTGATCCGAGTAATGTCCATACGTGTGCGTGTGACCGACGAGCACGAGAGTGTAGGGATGCTTCGCGAGGATCGCTTCCGAGGGATCCACTCCTGGTGCCGTGTTCGCGTCGGCTGGCTCATGACGAATCACGAACGTGTAGGTCGTGTTTTGCGAGAGCGTGGAGTCGAGCCAGCTCGCTTGCGTCGAGTCCCATGCATTCGCCGCGACGAACACGAGCTTCGACGTCCACGAGTTGTCGGTCGCGTTGACGTTGACCACATAGTAGGGCTTGCTCACGCCGAGCGGCGCGAGCATCTGCGACATGAAGACGTTGAAGTTCTCGGTAGGAGACGTCGCGCAATTCGAAGCCGTCGCTCCCGTGCACTCATGGTTTCCCATGCCGGCGAAAGCGGTACCTTTGAATTGTTGTTGCGCCGTGAGGTAGATGCTCAGCTGCGGACCAGCGGTGCCATGACCCGGCGTCGCGAACATGTAGTCGCCCGTCGTCACGACGAAGAGCGGCTGCGGGGCGAGGCCCGCGATGTCCGAATAGATCTTCGTGATGATCGCGGTGGGATAGGCCGATGTCTCGTCGGGATTGGGCGGACGCGTGTCGCCGACGACCGCGAAATAAAGCCTCGAAGCCGTTCCGCCGTTCACGCCGACGTTGCCGGTGATCGGCCCCGTTCCCGCGTCGAACGTGCACGAGCTCGATGATCCGCCTCCTCCGCCGCCCGCCGTACATCCGCTCGGAGCCGAGTGACATTTGTTCGTCGCGGTATCACACCACCATCCGCCATAACATCCGTTCGCCTGACACCCCGAGCTCGACGAAGAGCACGACGTGCACGTAGAGGATTCGGCGGGGCCCACGTAGGTGCCACATTGATTCGGATCACCGGCGTCTGCGGGCGTCGACGAGGCGCAATTTCCTGCGCCACCTCCGATCTCTTGTGAGGGCGCTCCGCACGCATTGTCATTCGGAACGCACACGCTCACTTGATCGCCGGACGCGCTCGTCTCGACGGTGCAGGTCCGATCCGACGAGCAGCTTCCACCGTTGTCGCAGGAAGGCGCGCAGAAAATGTCCGAACCGAACTGCGCGCACACACCTCCGTTGCAGTCCTGATCCGTCGTGCATACGGGACACGCTGGATTCGAGGCCCCCGGGCCGCCGTCACCGCCGAAGCCATCAGGATTGTTCGTCGCGCAGCCGACGAAGGACGTGATCGCTACTGCAATCGAGAGCAACGCACCGCTCGAAATCCAAACTATGGTCTTGGACATCGCCTAGAGGATGTCCGCGCTCATGAGATCCGATCCGGAAAATACGTCAGAGGCAATTGGAGGGTGGCTTTGCCTGACAATCGACGGTCTTCGTGTCGCACCAATATCCGCCGAAACAGCCGTTCGCCTGACAGTCGCTCGTCGACTTGCTGCACGCGCGACACGATGCCGATGCATCGGGCGCGACGAAATCGGGGCACGATGCGTCGGCACCGGGCCCGAGTCCACCTTCGGTCGCGCCGCCGAGATCGACGTCCGTTCCGCAGCCCATCATGACGAGCGCGAAAACGCAGACGACTTTCTTCATGCGGATTAGAGGGAGAGTATCTCACGCACGTGCGCGGCGTGCGGGCTCGACGGATACGCCTGTAAAAATCGCGTACCGGCGCGCGTCGCGGCATCGCGATCGCCCTGCGCGAGCATGGACTCGATGCGAACGACCTCCGCTTCTTGCGTGAACGCGCCGTTCGGAAATTCGGACTCGTAGCGAGCGGCGAGCGCGTTCGCACGAACGCCGTCGCCGGCCGCGAGCGCGGCCCGCGCGCGATCGAGCAGCGCAATTTGCGGCGAGAGATCCGGCTCGCCCGAATGCGGGACGTGCGACGCGCGCGGGGACGACACCGACGTCGGCCGCGGAGAATCGAGATCGAGCACCGCAGTAGAGGACGGTGCGGCAGAAGAGGATGCGGGGGTCGGCGCGACGTCGATGGGCGCTGGCGGCGGCGCAATCACGATCGGCGTCGTCTCGATCGGCGCAGGAATTTTCGCTGCGGAATCACCCCGCGATTTCGCGACGACGATGGCAGCCACGCCGAGCGCGAGGATCGCCAGCCCGAGCCACTTCAAGAGCGCTACGCTTCCCGCGACCATCGCTTTCGGCGCCACCGACGCGGTCGCTGCCCGACCCGCCGCGGCTCCTGTTGCCGCTCCTGTCGCGGCACCGGTTGCGATCGTGGACGCCAGGCCGAGCGCGGCAAGCGTCTTCGAGCGTGCCTTGTCCGAGGGACGATCTTCGTTCCACGCGTCGAGGAGCGTGCGCTCGAGCGAGCCGGCTCCGGCATCCAAAAGCAGACGATCGGGATCGCTCATCGGATCGTCCTTTCTTCGCGCGCGCGGAGTCTCTTGATCGCGTCGTGAAACGCTTCGCGTGCGCGTCGCAGCTTCGATGCGACCGTGCCCGTCGGCATGTCCGAAAGATCGGCGATCTCCGTCGTCGTCAAACCTTCGAGCTCGTAGAGCACGAATACCGTACGGAGGTCTTGCGGGAGATCTTCCAAAAATCGCTCGAGCCACGCCTTCGCTTGATTCGACGATGCCGCTTGCTCGGGATTCGGAGCGACGTCGTGTTGCCCGGCGAGCGCGAGATCGTCCGCGACCTCCGGAGACCGTCTCTGTCCGCGACGAAAATTCGCCGCGATGCCGCGCGCGGTGGAGAAAAGAAATCCGCGCTCGCTGCCGAGGGCGATCGCATCGAGCTTTCGGGAAGCGATCAAGAACACCTGCTGGGCGGCGTCGTCCACGGCCGCGGGCGAGACGCCGAGGCCGCGAAGTGATCGCCAGATGAAGTCGAAGTGATGGTCCACCATCTGTCTCAGTCGTGCGTCCCGATCATCGATCTCGTGGCTCCGCTGCATGGACGAGGGCACGGCGTACGCGGTCGTCATGGCCTCACGAGTCGAATGTTCCGGGGCGCCCTGCTTGATCACCAAATCGTCACCCCGAGCCCTGCTGCGCTGCTCCACGCGAACGCGGATGCACGAAACACCGTAAAATCAGGCTCCAAATAGAACCGATCGCGGACGAGCGGCGCGCCGACGGCTCCTTCGATTTCGCCGAAGAGCGGGCCCACGATGTCCACGCGCGCTCGCGCTACGAGACCGAGCACGAGCCACGGACGCGTCTCTTCGCGGGCGGGAGCGACTCCCGATCCGGTCGCGTCGACGACGCCCGTTTCGCCGCGCACGCACGGCACGAGTCGCAAGCGCGAGATCGGTGCATACGCGATCGGACAAAGATCGACGCTGCCCTCGGTCCATGTGAAGTGCGCGCTACCTTGGCTCGATGCATTCGCATCGCCTCCGGGTCGCTCGAAGCGTGCGCGCACCGAAGGCGTGAAAATTCCGTGACCCCGCCCTCGACCGATCTCCGCGAACACGGGCAACGTGGGAAGGACGTTCGGCGAGGTGCCGCCGACGAGACCGCCATCGATGCCGAACGAAAATTCGATCGCGTGGCGCGTGCTCGGTGATTGCGATGCGTGATCTTTCTCTTCGCCGTCGTCCGGCGGATTCGTCTCGGACAGCTTCGTTTCGTGCGATCGCGAATCCGGCGGTTTTTCCGGCTGTTTCTCCGCCTGTTTTTCGGGCGAATTTTGCGACGCCGCGTCGCTGGGCGGGTTCGCGCTCGCGCTCGGATTCGAATTGGCGTTCGTGCTCGCGGTCGTGTTTTCGCTTCCGTTCGCATTCGTGCTCGTCACGCCAGTTGCGTTCGTCGACCCTTCGCTCGGTTTGGAGTCGACCGCGAGCGCCGCGATCAGCGCGAGGCCGGTGACGAGCTGCGGGCATGTGCTCGCGTCGACCGATCGCGCCGCTTGGGTGCCATCGAGCTCGCGCACGACGAGCGTCCCGTGGAAACCGCCGCGCCGCGCCGTGACTCGCACGACGAGCGTGCGCGCCCGCGCCCCTTCGTCCGCGAAATGCGCATGCGGCGCGCGATCGGCGACTTGCGTCTGGAAATCGTCCGATGACGGGCACGCCGCAGGGGCGACGTAGTCGATGCGGACGGCGTCGGCTGGCATCATCGCGTGAGCCTCACGCGTAGCATTCGCTGGCGGACGGTGGGAACCGATTCGAATTTTGGATCACATAATCCCCGCGCGGACATTGGAGACGCAAGCCATGCGCATTCGCTTTTCAGCCGTAACGATCGCATCGGGAGCTCTCGCCGTCGCCGCGTGTTTCTGCGCGTGCTCCGGCTCGAACGCCTCGGGATTCGAAACTGGAGACGGCGGCCAGCTCGGCGCAGTCGGCGACGGCAGCTCGCTCGGAGCTCTGCCGAGCGGCGGCGGTGACGGCGGCAGCGAAACACCGGGAAAAACGCTGTTTTATGTGCATACGAACACCACCCTCTACTCGGTCGACCCGTCGAACGTCGCCGCCCCGCCCGCGAAAATCGGGGACTTCGATTGCATCGGAGGCGGCGGCTCGAACGACTCGTCGATGACCGACATCGGCGTCGCGAAAGACGGATCGCTCTACGCCGTGAGTCAAAGCGCCGCATATCCGCTGACCATTTCGGGATCGACGGTTCACTGCGCGGCGAAATGGCCCCTCCCGAGCAGCAACAACAACTTCTACGGTCTCACCGTCGCTCCCGAAAACACGGTGGCATCCGGCGAGACGCTCATCGCCGCCGACGACTCCGGCGCGCTCTGGAAGATCGACTCGACGACGGGGGCGACCACGCAGGTGGGCACGCTCGGCACCGATCCTTCGAGCGGGAAACCGTGGGGCCTCTCCGGAGACATCGTGTTTCTCGCGAACTCGGGCA
>JAICXU010001057.1 GCA_025934595.1 Polyangiaceae bacterium
CTCGCAGGCCGCGCGGATCGTTCAAAATGACGGTTTTTCCGCGCAAAAGCTCGAGCATGAGCGTCGCGTAGAGGTACGCCGCGTCGAACGGCGGATCTTTGCGAATGAAGATCGCATCGACGCCCGAGAGGTCCACGTCGATCGCCGCGTCGTGCGAAAAGAACGGATTTTTTTCCGAAACACGCGTGGGTCGTACTCTGGCGATCACGTTTCCGCCGTCCACGCGGAGATCGGCCAACCCGCAATGCAGAGCTACGTGCCCGCGATTCTGCGCCGCGCGCTGGAACGCGAACGAAGTATCCTTGTCTGGCAAGACTCCCGTCATCGGATCCATCACGTAAACGAAACGCATGAAAATCCTCTCTCTTCGAACGAGCTTAACACCGGCCGCCCTCGTGACGTCCGCCGTCTTCTTGTCGCTCTCATTTCCGGCGCTCGGAGCTTATACGCCGAGCGCGGTGGGAGACCACGTGGCGGTCGCCACCGACAACGCGGAGGCCACGCGCGCGGCGCTCGAAATCCTGCATGAAGGGGGAAATGCCGCAGATGCAGCGGTCGGCGCGGCGCTCACGCTCGGCGTCGTCGGACCGACGGCGAGCGGTCTCGGTGGCGGCGGATTCGCCCTCATTTATTCGCACCAAGACAAGAAGGTGACCGCGCTCGATTTTCGCGAGACGGCGCCGGCGAAGATCGACGTCGACAAGCTTCTCGGACAGCACGGCAGGGGCGCGCACGATGCCGCATCGCGCGGGGTGGCGATCGGAACGCCGGGCGAGCCGGCGGGTCTCGAATGGATCGCGTCGCATTACGGACGAAAATCACTGGCGGCGGATGCAGCGCCTGCGGCCGATGTCGCCGCGCGTGGATTTTTGATCGGCCGTCATCTTGCCGAGGGCCTCGCGTACTTCAAAGATTACGTCAGTGTCTCGCCCGACCTCGCCGCGGCTTTTTTCCCGGGAGGATCTCCGCTCGGCGAACGCGCCTCGTTGAAGCGTACGGATCTCGCGCGATCGATTCGACGTTTCGGCGCGGAAGGATCGAAGCCTTTCTACACGGGCGACATTGCAAAGAAGGAAGCGGATGCGGCGCAAGCGGCGGGCGGCCAGCTCTCGACCGACGACCTCGCGAGGTACGCCGTGAAAGAACGCGCGCCGCTCACGCGCACGATCGACGGCCATGCGATCTACACGATGCCCGCGCCTTCCGCGGGAGGCCTTCTGCTCCTCGAAACGCTCGGCATGTACGGCGCATCGCCGTCGTCGCCGCTCGCGCAAATGGGCTTCGGGTCGAGCGCATATCTTCATTCGATCGCGGAAGCGATGCGCGGCGCGATCGCGGATCGTGCTCGAATTTCCGCCGATCCCGACGTCGACAGGACCGTGAATGCCTCGTACGAGCAGCTCCTCGCGCCCGAGCAGCTCGCGGCGCGTCGCCAACAAATCGATCCGAACAAAACGAAGATCGCGCCCGAGTTCAAGACGCGCGAGCAAGGCACCACGCATCTCGTCGTCGCCGACTCTGACGGCAACGTCGTGTCGCTCACGACGACCGTGAATGGTCCCTTCGGCTCACGAGTCGTTGCGGGCGACACGGGAATCGTCCTGAACGATCAGCTGCGCGACTTCTCCGCGCCGTCGGACATCGCGGGATTCGGTGACGTCGGCCTCGGTCCGAATCGTCCGCGTGCGAACGCTCGTCCCGTCTCGAGCATGACGCCGACGATCGTGC
>JAICXU010000403.1 GCA_025934595.1 Polyangiaceae bacterium
ATGGTCACGCAGTTGATCGAGCACTCGCCGGCGCACGTCACCGGGTTCGCAGGAACGCCCGTCGGCCCGCCGTCCGGATAGGTCTGCATGATCGCTCCGCACGTCGAACCGCTCGCGAGCGCGCTCTTGCATGTCTCTTGACCGAGGACGCGATTGTCGCAGAACGTGCCGAACGCGCACTCGCTTCCGAGGCGACACGGCTTGCCGTCCGTCGGCAACGGAATGCAGAAGTCGTCGACACCGCCATCGGGGCTCGCGCAGATGGAGCTGCCTAGCGTGCCGGCGCACGTGGGATTTGCGCGGGCCGTGGGCGTGCATTTCGCTCCCGTTGCGACCGGCGCGGCGCACGTTCCGCCGTCGTCGTGCGCGTCATCGCCGTACACGCAGTAGCCTCCGCCTGCGCACGACACGCCCGAGCAAGGAGAGCCCGGTGCCGGCAGCTCCTCGCACGTGCCTACGCCGCCGTCAGGATTCGAAAGACACGTGCTGCCGCTTGCGCAACTTTGGGCGTTGCCGACGCAAGGCTCTCCCGCGTTCGCGGTGCGGCATCGCTTCGTGGTCGTGTCGCAGCCTTGTCCGATCGGACACACGGAGCCGCCGAACAGCGGAGGCAGACCCGCGGTGCAATCGTCGTCAGGACCGAAGACGGGCGCGCACGTTCCACAGCGGCCGTCGACTCCGTTGCCTGTAATCAGCGTGGCGAAGTTGCTCTCCGGCGACGAGCAAACGAGCGAAGCACACTGCGTGTCCCATTCGCAGGAATCGCCACCCGCACGCGTGCCCGGCACGGCACACGCGGAAAGAAGACGGAGCGGCAGCATGTTCTCCGCCGAAAGAGCAGACCCGATCGCTCCGAAGAGGTCCTGACAGCCGAGCGTACCGAGCTGTGCGGCGCACGCGTTCGCTTGATCGATCGTCATGGACGCGCCCTCGCCGAAGGCCGTGGACGGGCACGATGATTTCGCGGCTTCGCACGCCGAGACGAAGAGCCCAGAGAATCCGCATGGCGACAATCTCGAGCAGAACGCGTCCATCATCGATTGGCACGCCGCGACCTTCGCGGTCTCGGCGTCGGCGCCGGCATCTAGAACGGTGGAGGAGTCGCTGCGTTGCGCGGCGTCGGTGGTCGCATCCGAGCCAGTGGCGTCGCTGCCCCCGCCGCCATCGTCGCCTCCCGGTCCTATCGCATTGTCGTCCCCACCGCATGCCGCGACGCCGAGAGCGCCGATCGCGAGAGTAGCCGTCAACCCGATCATCCATTTGCGCAGCGCCATGCGAGCTCCTTCGCGAGCCGCACGAACACGGCTCCTACTTGCAATCTACATGGCGGGCGGGACAAGCCGAAGCGGAATCATTCGGGGATGATTTTGCCCTGCGACAAGCGCTCTTCGCGGTGCGCGTCGATATGCCTCGCGAAAATCGCAGCGAGATCCGGATCGAACTGCGTCGAGGCGCAGCGCTCGATTTCCGCGAGCGCGACCTCGTGCGGAAGCGCGCGGCGGTAAGCGCGATCACTCGTCATCGCGTCGTACGTGTCCGCGATCGCGATGATGCGCGCGATGACCGGAACATCGTTGCCTTTGAGGCCGAGCGGGTATCCGCGCCCGTCCCATCGCTCGTGGTGAAGGTGCACGCCGGGGACGAGCGGATGCAGGAATTTGATGGGATCGAGGATGTCGCGCCCGTACGACGGGTGGCGTTTGAAGATCTCGTATTCGTCTTGTGTGAGCTTGCCCGGCTTGTTGAGGTTCATCACGCAGCCGATTTTTCCGATGTCGTGCATCAACGCGCTCTGGCGAACCGTCTCGACTTGCTCGAGCGAGAGCCCCATCTGCACGGCGAGATACACGGCATACGAAGCGACGCGCTCGGAGTGTCCCGACGTGTAGCGGTCCATCTTGTCGATCGCGCGCGCGAGACCTTCGATGGTTTGCTGGAACGTGGCGCGTAGATCTTCGTAGAGGCGCGCGTTCTCGATCGCTGCGGCCGCGCGGGACGCTACGATCGCGAGCATCTTGCGCTGACCTTCGTCGAACCGCTTGCTCTTCGTGAAGCTCGCGGCCACCACCCAACCGAGAAGCCGCGTCTGCATTTTCAGCGGGATCGCGAGCACCGACGCCGGCGGCAACTCGGGCGGATCGCGGAAGAACTCGGCACCTTTCGGTCCGTGCTCGAGGACGAACGAGTCTTCTTTGAAGCGGTTCTTGAAGACGTCGATGCCGAACGAGCCGCACGCCGCAAAATCGCTGTTCGGAACGAGGCGCTGGCGCTCGAAGAAGCTGCCTTCACCGTCGTCGAGCCAGGTCGACACGACGTCGGCGTGAATTTCGTGCGCCGCCGTCTCGCTGAGCGTCGCGAGCACCTCGTCGAGCGAAAGGCTCGCGGCGATCGCCTCGCTCACTTTGTAGAGGGAGAGCGCTTCTTTGAGGCGAAGGTTTTCGGCGGCGAGCTTTTGTTTTTCGATCCCGCGCTGCACGACGTGGATGACTTCTTCCACCTTGAACGGCTTCAAGATGTAGTCGTACGCGCCGCGCTTCATCGCATCGATCGCGGTCTCGACCGTGCCGAAGCCCGTCATGATGACGGTGAGCGCTTGCGGTGCGTGCACGCCGATCGCTTCGAGCAGCTCGATGCCGCCCATGCGCGGCATTTTGAGATCGCTGATGATGAGATCGTAGCGAGCTTGCGTGAGCTCGTTCAGCGCGGCGGCGCCGTCTTCCGCCGTGCGCACGACGTATCCTTCCATCCCGAGGAAGTCCGCGAGGATGTCCCGAATGAACTTCTCGTCGTCGACGATCAGGACGCGTGGACGTTCTTCCATGGCGGGCGGTACCGCCCGACCGCTAGGTGCGGCGAGGTTCATCGATGCTCTTCGAGCGTAGCTCTCTTTCGAAGCGTCGAGCCACCGTTTAAAAAAACTGCAGGCAAGCGCGCGAACGGCTTTGCATCCCCACCCGCTTCTACCCATATTCGGCGTCCGAAATGGCTCGATTTCGCCGCCTGCGACAAGGGCTGACCGCCGGAAGCATGCGCGTCGCGCTCCTCGCGATCGCGATCGGCCTCGGCTTCTTGCTGCGCGAAAATCCCTTCTCGACGCACGCCGCGCTCGACCTCGAGGGACCCGCGTCGCTCGCAGCGAGCCTCGGCGCGTCCGCCATCGTCGCTACCTTATTTGTATTCTACACGCGTTTCGTTCGGCAAAACGCCGCGTTCGGTCGCAAGCTCGCCATCGAGCTCGCGTCGCGTGCGGCGGGCATGCAACCGCTCGGCATCGTCCTCGTGGCGGCATCGGCGAGCCTCGGCGAAGAAATTCTTTTTCGCGGCGTGCTCGTCCCGTGGTGCGGCATCGTCCTTTCGTCGATCGCGTTCGGCGCGCTTCATGCGCGATCAGGATGGGCGTGGGTCGTCAGCGCCGGAATTTTCGGCGCTGCGCTCGGTTTCGTTTTCGTGATGACCGGAAGCCTCGCGGGCCCTCTGCTCGCGCATTTCGTCGTCGACGCGGCGGCTTGGCTCGCTGCAAGCCAGGCGCGCGCAAGCGATCGGCGGGCCACGATGAGCGGCCTCCTCGGTGCCGTGCGCGAGCCGAAACGCAGACCCTAGCTTCGACGGCTGACGGTGCTGCCAGGTGATACGGCCGCCGCCGCTTCGTCGAGCGTGCGCACGAGCTCGTGCGTGAGACGTCGCACGGCGAAAATCGATCCTTCGAGGAGCGCGGTGCCTTCGAGCAGCTCGCCGTCGAGCTTTTCGTTTCGCTTCGACAGCTCCGATTGCATCGTCTCGATTTGAAAATTCAGATCCATCTCGATCCGGCGCGCGCGTGCGAGCTCGGCGGCGATCGCCTGCGTATCCTTCTCCGCGCGTCTTCGGCTCACGTCACGATTTCCGCTCGCGCCTTGCTCTCCTTTTTCGAGCGCGTGCCGATGCACACGCTCTCGTGAGAGATCGCGCACGAGCTGATCGAGCGCGCGCCCGATGTTGGCGCGGAACTCGCGACCGTCCGCTTCGAGGCGATCGACCTTCGCTTGATACTCGTTCGCCTTCGCCGACGCTTGCTCTACGCGCGTGACGAGCTCGTGCGCGCGCTCTTCGAGCTCGCCCGCGCGCGCCGCTGCCTCCGCTTGTTTTCCGCCTTTTTTACGGGCTTTCGCGATCGCGGACGTGAGCTCTTCGAGCGCGGCGCGCCACCGCGACGCCATCTCCTTCGTCTGCAGCCGTCCGACGTTCGCGGTCGAAAATCGTTCGCCGTCCTCGGAGAGCACGCCCCCCGTCTCCGCATCGGTCACGTCCTCGACGATCGTCGGCGAAATGTCACGCGGCGGTGGCGGTGCGCTCGTCAGCACGGCGACGGGTCCGCCTTCTACCGCGTGACGGCGCAGCGCTTCGCCGAGCGCATCGTGCACTTCGAACGCGTCGATGGGACGGTCTTCGCGTTTCTTC
>JAICXU010000700.1 GCA_025934595.1 Polyangiaceae bacterium
CTCGTCGGCGAGGGCGAGGAACGTGTCGATGATGATGGCGTTCTTGCTGGGCGACGGCTTCGGCGGCTTCATCGTCCATCCCATCGGCCAGCCGCCGCGAAAGTTGCGCGTTCGCGACCGAGGGCGCGAGGAAGGGCCCATTTTCGGATTGTTCTCGGCTGAGAACGTTCTCGGCCGAGAACAATCCCGAAACGGGGTGTCCCTGCGCCCGGCCCCATGGGGGTGAGAACGGTCGTTGACACCCCGACGCCCGCGGCGTTAGGGTCGGCGCGGAAAAAAAGGGGTTTTCCCGATGAAGAAGGTGCTTGCAGGGCTGCTGCTGCTCCTCGCGGTCGCGGGTTGCGACGACGAGAACGATCCGAAGACGTGGGTGAAGCGCCTCGACGACCCCGCGCAGCGCGCCGGCGCCATCAAACGTCTCTCGCAGTTCTTCGAGGACGCGATGACCGACACGGGCAAAAAGCGCGACGACCCGAAGGTCGTAGCCGTGCTCGACGTCATCGTCGAGCCGCTCACGAAGACGTATCTCGCGGGAAATCTCGACGACAAAACGCGGGTCGAGCTCATCAAGTCGCTCGCGGACATGCAGGACCCGCGTACGGCGCCGGCGCTCGCGAAGGCGTTCAACGATTTCGAGCCGGGAAAAAATGACGACGACGTGCGCTACGCCGCCGACGGCGTCTCGCAGCTCGCGAAAGCCGGCAAGGCGACCGATCCGGCGATGATCGAAGCGCTTTGGAAGTGTTTCGCGAAGTTCCAGCCGTCGAAAGCGAAGTCGATCAACCTCGTCACGAACTTGCACGATGCGGTGCTCGCGGTGAAGAGCCCGACGTACGGTCCGGGCGCCGTCGCGATGCTCGCAGCTCCGGTCGACGTGAACAGCACCGACTCGCAGCTCGATCAGCTCCAGTTCTGGCAAAAGACCGCGATTCAAGTCATCAAAGATTTGAAGTTCGCGCCCGCGGCGAAGCCGCTCGTCAAGGTCTTGCTCACGCCGACGAAGGGCGACCTTCGCCCCACGGCAAACGCGGCGATCATGGCGATCGCGAAAGACGCGGAGCCCGTGCTCATCGGCGCGCTGAACGGCTCCGACCCCGAGCTCGGAAAAATGGCGAACGACATGCCGGACAAGGCCGGCGTCGCCGTTCTCTCGGACTCGATCTCGTGGCTCTCGCGGCCGGCAGGAAAAGCCGCGCTTCTCGCGGAGCTTCCGAAAGCGGATACGGACACGAATCGCACCGTCATCGCACAGTCGCTCACGCGTTATCCGGCGAAGCCGGACATCACGCAGGCCCTGCTCGCGACGTACAAGCAGCTTCCGGCCGATGCAAAGCTGAAGACCCCGAGCGAGCCGTTCGCGCGTCCCGTTCTCGCGCAAGTGACCGCATCGCTCTACGACACGTCGCTCACCGACTGGGTCACGAAGGAAGTCACGGCCGCGAAAGGCGACGAGGGCGCGTCGATGCAGGTCTTCGGTCTCGAAGCCGCGGTGAAGCTCATGACGAAGGCGCAAGAAAAGGAAGTCGGCGACGCGGTCATGAAGTTCTGGGCGCCGAAAGAGCAAGACCTCTACAAAGCGGCGGCAAGCATCGTCGACAAATGCAACGCCGACGCTTCTTGCTACGTGAAGGTCCTCGATGCATCGATCGGCGAAACCCCTGCCGACAGCATGAAGGCGGTCAAAGCGTGCTGGATGGCGGCGATCTACGGCAACGATCAGACGAAGAAGGATCTCGTCGCGCACGTCGCGAAGGTCACCGAGCCTGCCGCACGCCTCGCGCTCGTCGAAGCGATCGATCATCTCGCGCCCGCCGGCGACAACGCGACCGCCGACGCGCTCGACAAGATCGTGGCGAGCGACGCTGCCACCGGCAACAAAGACCTCATGGCGGGGGACGACGCGGTCGTGAAAGTTTCGCAGCGCCTTCGCGCACGCGCGAATCCTTGAGACCGTGCTGAAGCTCGAGGTCATCCGCGGAGAGCTCGCCGGACGAGCGTTCGAGCTCACGACCGATGCCACGCACATCGGTCGTGCGGATGGAAACGAGCTTCTTTTACCGGATGAAATCGTATCGAGCGATCACGCGCGCGTCGTGACGACGGCGGCCGGCGCGTACGTTCTCTACGATCAAAAATCCACGAACGGCACGTTCCTCACGCGCGCCGGCACGCGCTCGACGGTCGATCCGCAAAAGCCGTTCGAGCTGAAATCCGGCGACACCATCGAGCTCGGCGCGGGAGAAAAATCGGTCAAGATCGCGGTCACGATCGCCGCCGACGCCGAGGACGCGCACGTCGTCGCGGTAAAGCCCATCGCCGATCTCGAGACGGTGAAGAAACGCGCCGAGCCCGGCGCCGGGCTGCGCGCGCTCTACGAAGCGCACACGAAGATCGGCGCGGCCGAAGGTCTCGACGAGGTCGTGCAAGCGATCAGCGAAGCCGTGCTCGAGCTCGTGCCGCGCGCGACCCACGTCACCGTGATTTTACGCGAGGACGACGCGCACGGCGCCGCGAGCTACGTGCCGATCATGACGAAGGTCCGCGGTCAAACCGATTCGACGGGACCGATCCCGATCACGCGCAGCGTGTTTCGCAAAGTCGTGAGCGAGCGCGCGGCCGTGCTCGCCGCCGACGCTCCGCAAGAGGTCGGTCAGAGCGAATCGATGATCGGCGCGCAAATCCGCTCGACGCTCGGTGTGCCGCTCTGGCGCGGCGACGAAATCCTCGGCGTCATCCAAATCGACAATCGCGAATCGACCGGCGTCTTCACGAGCGGCGATCTCGATCTCGCGGCGCTCCTCGCGCACAACGCATCGCTGGCGGTCGCGAACGCGCGGCTCGTCAAGCGCCTGCGCGCCGCCGAAGAACGTCTA
>JAICXU010000784.1 GCA_025934595.1 Polyangiaceae bacterium
CGCTCGCGGAGCTCCCGCCATTCCCGGAGGCGCTCCCGCCGCACGCCGTCATCATCGTCATCGACAAGAGCCAAACGAATCGTCCTGTGCATTTCATCTTTCTCTCTCCTCACCGGTCTTCTCCTCAGGGCGCACCACACGCGAGCCAGTCCGCGAGCTTGTCGCGTTCCGAATCCGACGGTCCGTGGGGACCGATCGGCATCGACGAGTTCGTTCCTGCCGCTTGCGCGTAAATCTGTGTGCGCAAGCGATAGATGTCGTCGCGCGTGTCGAAGAAAATGTCGTCGGGCGCGCCGTTGCGATTCGTCTGATTCGCGGCGTGACACGACTGGCACCACGTATCGAAAAAATCCTGTCCGAAGTTTTCGTACGTCAGCGCCGTCGTCGATGCGGTCGGCGAGCTCGACTCGGAAGAAGTGGACGACGAAGTCGGACACGCGTGACCGTCGAGCGTGTCCTCGCCCGCGCAGGCGAGCACACCGAGACCTAGACCCAGGCTCACGAGACCCAGGCGAAGCCGAGTGCGATCAAAGCGCATAGTGAATCCCCAAGCCGAGGCCGCCGAGCACGTAGAAGTGAGGCCCGCGATTGTCGGGATACCAAGGCGTCGACATTTCCACGTTGCCGTCGACTTCCACTTTGTCGCCGCGATAAAACGGGATGTCCACGCCGAGCGCCGCTTCCGCGCCCGCGCGATGGCGAATGCCGTTGCCGATGCCGAGCAGCGATTCGCCGAAGTCGCTCTTCCACGCCGCCGTCGATTCTTCGTGTTGATGAATGATCGCGGCCCGCACGAACGGCTTCACTTTCCAGAGCCGCAGCCAAAGCTGACCGCCGAGCGCGATTTGCACGAGCTCGCGATTGTTCACGGGGGCGTAGCCCAGGCCGCTTTGCACGTAGAGCGCGCCGGTTTCCATGAAACGAAATCCGAGACGAAGCTCGCTGATCGCAGCCGGATCACCAGGCCAGCTCGAGGATCCTCCTTCGTAGTCGGTCGCGAGGAATGCTTCGGTGTGATGGACCGTCGCCCACGGATCTTTCTTCTTCGGTTTCTCGATCTCAACGGGTCGATCTTTCGGGATCGGCGTGGCGCCTGCTGCAATGACGGGCGCGCCCGGCGAATCGTCGATCACCACCGTCGGTCCTTGCGGCGCGTCGCTCAGCGGCGGTAGGCCGCTCGGCCCATTCTCCTGCGCGTTTTCTTGTGCATGAAGCGGTAAAGAATATGTGCATAATACACACATCAAGAGCGTATGAATCCTACGCATGTGGACCTCCTCTTTCTTCAAGCGGCGCTTGCGCGCAGTGTTCAGAAGTTTTTCGCGTGGAGCACGGCGTCGTAGCCGTCACCGGAGTAGCGGTAGTGCCAATGCACGGGGCCGACGCCGCGGCACAAGTAGATGCTGTATTCCTCGGTCGCCGATCCGGTCTCGCGCGCTTCCCAGCAATCCGAGAACGTGCCCGCGGGGAGCGTGAGCGATCCGGACGAATACCACTGGAACGTGCGACCGTCGTCGCTCACCCACGAATGGCCCTCTTGCACGGGGCTGTCGAGACCGACGACCCAATCGCTTCCCGAGTACACCGACACGGTGTCGCCGTCGGCGGAGTACCAATAGCTTCCGAGCGAGGGGCAGAACGAGCTCACGAGATACGCGTCGCGACCGCCGAGCGTTTCGTTCTGGCTCACGCTCGAATCGAACTGGCCCGCGCTGCAGCCGGGGAAGCTTCCTTGGATCGTGACGTCGTAGGTCCACGTCTCGCCGATCGCGAGCGGGTCGAGGACGGGCGTGCCTGGGCCGCCGTCTTTGCTCGTGACGCTCGCGTCGGATTTGTCGCCCGCATCTTTTGCGACGCGTGTGCCGCCGTCGAGATCACCGCCGGTGCCGTCGCCTGCATCGTCGGCGGCTGCGGGCGCGCCCGTGACGTCGGAGACGCCGCCGCACGCCGTCGTGAAGAATCCCAGCGAAAAACAGCCCAAAACCAACACAGTCGCGCGCATGTCGAATCCCTCGGAACGAACGGTGGCTCGTTACGGAGAGTGGGTGGGGACGCCCGCGCGGTTTTATGAGCCGCCTCGAAAAAAATTCTCGCGGCGCTTTTTCGCTCAGAAGCTCTTCGACGTGAGCTCGGCGTCGTAGCCGTTGGTTCCGCTCGTGTCGCGCACGTGCCACTTCACCGGACCGACGCCACGGCAGAGCGTAGCGGCGTAGTAGGCAGCCTCGCCTTGGTCGTCGATCTCCCAGCAATCGGAGAACGTGCCGGCTTTCACGGTGAGGCTTCCGAGCTTTTTCCAAACGTACGTGATTCCGCTCGTGGTCCACGTATGACCGTCTTCGACGGGCGAGTCGATCGCGGTGAGCCAATTCGATCCGTCCCATTCGTAGATTCGGTCGCCGTCGGCCGAATACCAAATGCTCCCGATCCCGCTGCAAAACGACGAGACGAGAAAAGCGTCGCGGCCGCCGAGCGTGCTCTCTTGCTGCACCGCTCCCGTGC
>JAICXU010000986.1 GCA_025934595.1 Polyangiaceae bacterium
AAGCGAGTCGAGCGCGAATGGGAAACGAGAGGAGCTCGACGGCGAGAGCGCTGCCGAGCACCGGTGCCCAGAGCGCGACGACATAAGCGAGGTCGGGATCGACGCCCGCGAAATCGAAGCCGATCAGCATCGCGCGCGACGTGACGGCGACGCTCATCTGCGCGAACACGTGACGCATCATGTTTCGATGCGTGAGGAGATCGCCACGGCGCGCCGCGAGCACCCCTCGAACCGTGCAGCCGAAGATGATCGCACCCGAGAGAAGGAATCCGGCCGTCACGAATTTTCCGCCCTTCGCATCGAACGCAAGGACGACGCCCGACGGCACGAGCCCGAAGAGGAGGATCATGCCCGCGAGGCGTCCGAGCCAACGATGCATCTTCGGACGGCGCTGGATGATGCGCGTCATCAGCACGATGCACATCGGGAGCGAAAGGAGCGCGGCGGTGACGTGCACGCGCAGCGACCAGAGCCAGAGGTGCTCGAATCGGAGCGGCATCTTCTCGAGCATGAACGCGGGGATCTGCGAGAAGTCGAAATACGCAAGGCTCGACGAGACGATGAGCGCCCACCCCGCCGACAAGAGAAGGAGGAACGCTCGCCGGGGAAGCTGGGAGAAGAAGCGTGTCACAGGCCTTTCAGACGCTCGAGAAGCCCGAAAGTTCGGTAAATTTTCGTAGTCGAAAACGGCAAGGCTTTCGCCGCGCTTTCGACGCGATTTCAACCGAGGCTCTGCACGCATCTCCCCTTCGTCGTCGGCGGCGCGACGAGTGTGACAACCCCGGTGCCGTCGAGCGACGCAGGGAACGACAGGGCGCTCTTCACTGCGCGGACAGCACGCGGTCGAGCGCTCGGTAGCTCTCGTTCATTCCGGTTTCCATTCCGGACTTCATCATCCCTTCGAGCTCCGCTTTCGTGAAGAACTGCGAGACGACGACGATTCGCGTGCGCTTGCCGCCGTCGATCTCCTCGAGCGTCGTCGTGTTGATCACCGGATAGCCCGGCATGCCGTCCCATTCGAACGTCATCGAGAGCTTCGACTGCGGAACGATTTCGCGAAAGCGACCTTCGAAGCCCCACGATTCTTTTCCGTCGGGCGAATGCTCGACGAAGCGCCAGTGGCCGCCGCGTTCGAGCTCGTGCTTTTCGATCGTGATCTCGTGTCCGCGACCCCACCATTGCGCGAGGAGCTTCGGGTCGGTCATCGCTTTCCAGACGCGCTCGCGCGGCGCATCGAACGTGCGCTCGATGCGGAGCTCGCGGTCGCCTTGTTGGCTGAGAAGCGCGGTCTTCGGTGCGTTCGTCGTTTCCGTGGTCATGATGGATCTCCTTGGGTGCGCTCCAGAAATGCGGCGAGATGATCGAGGCGCGACTCGACCATCTTCCGATACGTCTCCATGAATGCGGTCTCCGCCTCGAGCGTGTCTGGCCCGAGCCTGCAGGTGCGGACGCGTCCGACTTTTTCCGTCGTGACGAGGCCCGCGTCCTCGAGAACGGTCACGTGTTTCTTGATACCGGTGAGGGTCAGATCGAACGCTTCGGCGAGCTCGGTGATCGTGGCTTCGCGTTTGCCGAGACGTTGCAAGATTCCGCGGCGCGTCGCGTCCGAGAGCGCGGCGAACGAGGAATCAAGGCGTTTCGAATACTGAACCATATAGTTCACTATAAGACGAAAGAAACTCGGCGCAAGGGGCGGGAAGCTTGGCGCGCGAGTCTTCGGCAAGGCTCTCCGGTGTCGCCGCAGGTCCTTGCCAGCGGGGCGGGCGCCAGGCACCCTTAGAGAATGAATTGGCTTGCGTACGCAACGGGCGCAGTCGTCGCAGCTGCGCTCCTTGCCTGCGGCGCGAGCGCGAACGATCCCGGGGGCGGCGGCAAAAAGGACGGCGGCGCGATCCCGCTCTACGACGCCGGCAGCGACTATCTCCCCG
>JAICXU010000956.1 GCA_025934595.1 Polyangiaceae bacterium
AGGCGATCGAGCGCGCGGCGTATGACGCGGGCGAGGTCGACGCGCGGGTCGAGCAAGAAATCGACGCGATCGCTCCGAAAAACGAGGCCCTTCCGCGTCCGCGGTCGTGAGTTATAGTCCCGAGCGCAATGACCCTCGTTCTGATCCTCGTCGCCGTGGCCATCGCAGTCGGCCTCTACTTCGTTCTCGCGAAAAAATCGGCGCCCGAGCTCGAAGAAGCGGACGAGACCGCGACGAAAAAACGCACCGCGCCGCCGCTACCACCGCGCCGACCGGGCGAGGTTCCGCCGCCGCCGAAGCCCGGTGAAGCGCTCAAATCGGTGCCGCCTCCCGCGGCCGCCGGTGCAGCCAAGGCAGAGCCCGCGCGCAAGCGAACGACGAAACGCGACGTCGCAGGAATTCGCAAAGGCCTCGCGACCGCGCGCGGCGGATTCATCGCGCGCCTCTCGGCGCTCTTCACCGGAAAGAAAGAAATCGATCCGGAGATCTTGGAGCAGATCGAAGAAGTGCTGCTCACGAGCGACGTCGGCGTGAAGACGACGGGGGCGATCATCGAGCGGCTTCGTGATGCGCTCTCGAAGAACGAGCTCTCCGATTCCGATGCCGTGTGGAACGCGCTGCGCGCAGAAGCGACACGCATCCTCGAAGGCTCGTCGCAAGATGCGGGCGGTTTGCACGTCGACAAAAAACCCACCGTCGTGTTGATGGTCGGCGTGAACGGAGTCGGAAAAACGACGACGATCGGCAAGCTCGCGACGAAGCTGAAGGCCGACAAAAAAAACGTGATGCTCGCGGCAGGCGACACGTTTCGCGCCGCCGCCGTGCAGCAGCTCGAGGTCTGGGGCGAGCGAACCGGCGCGAGCGTCGTGCGCGGAAAAGACGGCGCGGATCCCGGCGCCGTGGCGTTCGACGCGACGACGAAAGCAGCCGCCGACGCCACGTGTGACGTGCTCCTCGTCGACACCGCAGGACGTCTTCACACGAAGGCGCCGCTCATGGACGAGATCAAGAAGGTGCGAAAGTCGATCGACAAAGCGCTCGCGGGCGCGCCGCACGAAACGCTCCTCGTGCTCGACGCGACGACCGGACAGAACGCGCTGAACCAAGCCGCGCTTTTCAAAGACGCGCTCGATCTCACGGGCATCGTGCTCACGAAGCTCGATGGAACCGCGAAAGGCGGAATCGTGCTCGCGATCGCCGACGCGCTCCAAATCCCCGTGCGCTACGTGGGTCTAGGAGAGCGCGCCGAAGATTTGCGTGAGTTCTACGCCGACGAATTCGTCGAAGCTCTTTTCACCCGCGAAGAAGCAGAGCCCGCGGCCATAAAGTCACCCGAAGACATTCGGGCCGAAGCTTGAGATCCTCTCCGCTGACCTTCCTGAACCGACTGAAGCCACTTAGAAAAGTAGAATTGCGACGCGAAATACGGGGGCAGAGCGTAAGCACCGAGAAAACCAGTTGATGGGACGAATTTCCGCGTGGTATAGTCCCGCCCGCTTTTGCCGTAAGCCGATTTCCCAATTGTTCTAAGCGGTTAGCTGGCTCCACTGCGCTCTCTCTCGCGAGAATGCCGTGAAGCAGGGCCTGAAGCAGTAGTTGCGACGTAAGTCCCACCGGGCGTTGTGCAAGCAATGCCCACCGGTGCCCAGCCCACCGGTAATTGGGGCTCCATAGCAGTGCTGAATGGGAAGGGTAACGATGGACGGTCGTGCATCGGGTAACGCCGTGCAAAAAAGGAGAGGTCGCGCTCTCGCAGTAGCGTGCGCAGCGCTTGCGACTCTCGTCCTGTGCTCGTCGAGCGCGCTCGCGCAGAAAAAGAAGAAGGGCGGCGGCGCAGCGCCAGCCTCGTCTTCCTCGGCGAGCGGGGGCGGAGAAATCGAGCTGGACGACAGCGGCGGAGCTGCAAAGCCTCCGGATCAAGGCGCTGCCCAGACGACGCCGCCCGCAGCTGGCGGCGACATCGAGCTCGATCAGCCGAATGGCCAGACGACGCCACCTGCCACCGGAGACAC
>JAICXU010000027.1 GCA_025934595.1 Polyangiaceae bacterium
CCACATGAATTTCCACTTCCCGATGATGCCGCGCATGTTCATGGCGGTTCACATGGAAGATCGGCTGCCCATCACCGACATCCTCGCGCAAACCCCCGACGTGCATCCCACCGCGCAGTGGGCGCTCTTCTTGCGCAATCACGACGAGCTCACGCTCGAAATGGTGACCGACGAAGAGCGCGACTACATGTATCGCGCCTATGCGCACGAGCCGACGATGCGCATCAACCTCGGCATTCGCCGCAGGCTCGCGCCGCTCGTCGGAAACTCTCGCCGCAAGATGGAGCTCTTGAACGCGCTCCTCTTTTCGCTGCCCGGCACCCCCGTACTTTATTACGGCGACGAGCTCGGCATGGGCGACAACGTGTTCCTCGGCGATCGCAACGGAGTGCGCACGCCGATGCAGTGGTCACCGGATCGAAATGCCGGTTTTTCTCGAGCGAATCCGCAACGGCTGATTCTGCCGATCATCATCGATCCCGAATACCACTACGAGGCGATCAACGTCGAAAACCAACAAGAGACGTCGGCTTCGATGCTGTGGTGGACGAAGCGACTCATCGCGCTGAGGAAGCGATTCAAGGCGTTCGGTCGCGGCTCGATCGAGTTCATGAACCCGTCGAACTCGCGCATCTTGGTCTTCACGCGCCGGCACGAGAATCAAACCGTGCTCGTCGTCGCGAACCTGTCGCGGTTCGTGCAATACGCCGAGCTCGATCTGCGCGAGTTCAAGGGCATGGTGCCGATCGAGATGTTCGGCAAGACGAAGTTCCCGGTCATCGGCGACGCGCCTTACATGGTCACGCTCGCGCCGCACAACTTCTATTGGTTCTCGCTGGTCCGCGCCGGGGTATCGACCGAGCGCCTTTCGGCGACCAGCTTGCTGCCGCCGATCGAAATCGCCGACCTGAAGATGCTCTTCGAAACGGAGCGCGAGGCGGTCGCGGATGCGATCACGACGTTCGGCGACGTGCGAAATTGGTTCGGGAGCGCCGAGCGCATTCGAAAAGTGGAGATGACCGAGGTCTTCGAGCTCAAATCCGACGCGGCGCCGTCGGGTCGGGATACGCGTGAGGTCTACGCGCTGTGGATCGCGATGGTTCGCGCGGACATGACCGACGGTCCGCCGCAGACCTACGCGGCCACGCTCGCCGTCGTGGGTGAGGGCTCGCATCCTTCGCCCGAGATGATCGTCGTTCAGCTGAAAATTGCGGGTGAAACGCGATTTCTCGTGAACGCGGTGCAGCACGACGACGCGGCGCGCGCGCTCTATCTCGCGACGAAGGACTCTGCGCGTTTGAAGGACGGCCGCGCCGAGCTCTTGGTGTCGCGCTTCGGATCTTCGCGGACGACGAACCCGCAGGCGCTGATCGATCTGCGACATCTCGGCGATCTCGGTCGTCACGCGATCTTGCGTTTCGGCGACGAGGCCGTGATGAAGGTCTATCACCGCGTCGACGACGGGCTCAGCACGGAGCTCGAGCTCGGTCGCGTGCTGAATTCGAAAGAGGGATCGGTCGCGCCGATTCTCCGTAACGCGATCGAGGCTCGCTATGGTCGCGGCGAGCCCCAGACGATCGCGCTGGTGTACGACTTCGCTCCAAACGTCGGCACCGGCTGGAGCATCGCGCTCGACGAGCTCGGTCGATTCTACGATCGCGCGCTCGCGCGGCCTGCGGACGAGATCATTCCGGAAGCGCACGCGGGCACGCCGCTCTCGCTGATGGGCGCGGATCCGCCTCCCCTCGTCGCGGCGCAGCTCGGCGGATTCCGAGCCACGCTCGCGGAGCTCGGGCCGGTCGTGGCCGAGATTCACAAGACGCTCGCTGCGAATTCGAGCGACCCCGCCTTCGCGCCGGAGCCCTATTCCACGCTCGATCGCCGATCGAAATATCAGTCGCTGCGCAACATCGCCGGAAAAGTGTTTCGCGAGATGCGCGAGATGATGCCTATTTTTTCCGAGCGAACGCGGCGCGAGGTGGAGACCGTGCTGGCGCTCGAGGGCGACCTCTTTCGCCGCTTCGAGCCGCTCCTGACGACGAAGCTCGGCGCGCTCCGCATTCGCGTGCACGGAAATCTGCACCTCGGCAACGTCCTCTATACGGGTCGCACGTTCGTGGTGATCGGCGCGGGTGGCGGCGAAGAGCGATCGGTGTCGGAGCGTCGCCGAAAACGATCCGCCTTGCGCGATCTCGCCGGGATGGTGCGATCGATCGAATTCGCCGCAGTCAAAGTCCTCACCGATCCCTCGCGCGTGCGCGCATCCGATTTCGATCGCGCCGCGCGATGGGCGTTTCTCTGGTCGTCGTGGATGAGCGCCGCGTTCTTGCAGGCGTACTTCCTCAGCATGGGGCCTTCGCCGATCATCACACCGTCGCTCGAAGAGACGGCGGTGCTCTTCGATGCATTCGTGTTCGAGCGCACGCTCTATCAAATCCAGGCCGAGCTCGATTCGCATCCCGACGGCGTGCTCGTTCCTCTCTTGGCATTGCGACGGCTCCTCGGAAAATGAAGCACATTTCGCTGCTCGGCCTTCCTCTCATGCTCGCGTGCGGAGCCTCGCCGCCCCCCTCGACTTCGCCCTCGACTTCGACCTCGGCATCGCCGTCGACCTCGCCGTCGACCTCAGCATCGCCTTCGACCTCGGCTTCCACCTCGCCTTCGACCTCGCGCTCGACCTCGCCCCTGACTCCTCTCGAGCTCGCCGCGCTCTCCTCGACGCGCTCCGCCGACATCGCGCGTTCGATCGCGGAAGAAGTGGGGCCGCGTCTCGCGGGCTCGCCGGGCGACAAGCTCGCGGTCGCGTGGGCGCTGAGGACGATGACGTCGCTCGGTTTTCGAAATGTGCACGCGGAGCCCGTCACCGTTCCCGTGTGGAGACGCGGCACCGAAACGGCCGAGATCATTTCGCCGGTGCACCTTCCTCTCGCCGTGACGGCGCTCGGATGGAGCGGATCGACGGGGAAAAAGGGCGTGACGGGTGAGGTCGTAGAAGTCATCTCGCTCGATGCGCTCAAATCGCTCACGAAAGATCAGGCGAAAGGAAAAATCATTTTCGGAAACGTACTGATGCGAAAAGCGGCGGACGGCGCCGGATATGGCGAAGCGGTTCCGATGCGCTTCGCCGGTCCGAAGCTCGCGATGGATCTCGGCGCCCTCGCATTCGTGATGCGCACGGTGGGAACGGCGGAGGATCGCAATCCGCACACCGGCTCGTGCGGGCTGCGCGACGTGAAAAATCCGATCGCCGCGGGAGCGCTCTCGACGGTGGACGCGGAGCTGCTCCACGACACGCTCGCGCGCGATCCAAAAACGAAAATCTCTCTCGTGCTCACGCCGACGCGTGCGCCCGACGCGCAATCGGCCAACGTCGTCGGCGACATGCCGGGTGATACGCATCCAGACGAAATCGTCTTGCTCGGCGCGCATCTCGATTCATGGGATCTCGCGCGAGGGGCGATCGACGACGGCGCCGGCGATGCGATCGTGCTCGAGGCGGCCAAGCTCGTCGCCGAGCACGGCGAACCGCATCGCACCGTGCGCGTCGTCCTCTTCGCGGCGGAAGAAAATTCCGGAGCCGGCGGCAAGGCGTACGTCGCGGCGCATACGAACGAGATCGGCAAGCACGTGCTCGCGCTCGAAGCCGACAGCGGAACGGCGCGCGTGATTTCGAGCCGTTTTTTCGGTGATCCGTCGCAGAAGGCCGTCTACGACGTCCTGACCGTGATGCTCAAACCACTGCGCGTCGAGGCGCGCGAGGGCGATGGCCATCCCGGATCCGACATCACGCCTCTCGTCGGCGCCGGCGTTCCGACCGTCGAGCTCCGTCAAGACATGTCGCGCTACTTCGACGTGCATCACAGCGCGAACGACACGCAGAGTGAGATCGACCTCGAGGGCATCCGGCAGGCGACCGCAGCATTCGCCGACGCGGCTTGGCTTGCGGCCTCCGGCGGCGATTTCGGTCGCGCGCCGCCGATGAAGGACGAACATTGGTGATCGCAGGGACGAAGCTCCTGCGGCCGACCGCTCTCCTCGCTTTCATCGTGCTCGCGCAGTGCGCGCGTCCGGGCACGCTCGATCCCGCAAACCGTGTCGCTCGCTCCCTTCCGCCGCTCTCCGCGACCGAGCGCGCCGATGCGTTACGGCACGCGCGAATCTTCGACGACATCGATCCGCGAGCACGCGATCTGCTCGCCGGTCCGGATGACGAGCATGCGTTCGCGTTCGATGCCGTCGTCGCATGCGATTTCGTCGAGCCTACGCGCGACCTCGTGCCCGGGCGCGGAACCACGCCGAAGTTTTTTTGCGCGCTCCGGCACGGACCGGAGGCGCGCGATATCGTGAAGATCAAGTTCGGCAAGGACAACGGCGAGGTCTACGGCGAGATCCTCGGCTCGCGTCTGCTCTGGGCGATCGGCGTCGCCACCGACGCGGACTATCCGGTGCGCATTCGTTGCCATCACTGTCCTGCTGACCCTTGGATTTCGTATCGCGATTTTCCGACCGTCGATCCCTCGGCGCGCGAGGTCCGCGAGATCGACGACGCAGCTTTGCAGCGACTTTTTGCCGGCGCCGTGCTTCAGGAGCATCCCGATCAAGGGTGGTCGCTCGACGAGCTCGATTCATTGCTCGCCCCTCGCGCGCAAGTCGATGCGCTGCGCCTCCTCGCTGCGTTCATCGCATATGGCGACGACAAGCCGGAGAATCAGCGTCTCGTGTGCCCATTCGCCGCGATCGACGAGCACCAGCATTGTCGCGCGCCGCGTCTGCTCTTCGCGGATCTCGGCTCCACGTTCGGGCGTGGCGCGAACGCGCTCGGGCTCATCGATCGCGAATCGAGACCGACGTTCGCGGCGTGGTCGACGCTTCCGATGTGGGAAGACGCAGCCAAGTGCCGCACGCATTGTGCGACGCGCACGTCGCACGAAAATCCAATGATCGGTGAAGCAGGTCGCAAGCTGCTCGCCGACCGTCTCGACGCGTTGTCCGAAAAGCAGATTCGCGATCTCTTCACGGCGGCGCGGATCGAGCGGCTCGGCGAGACCACGCGCGATGAGCGAGGTCAGGCGCGTCCTGTCACCGCCGACGATTGGGCCCTCGCGTTCGAGCACCGCCGCGCCGCGATCTCGGATGCGCGCTGCCCGAATTGATTCGCTCGGGCAGTACGCGGGCGCCTCTCCGTGAGCTAATCTCGTCGGCGGATGACGACCGCCGCCGAGCTTTCGCCGTTCGCCGTCGAGGACGTCGCTCCGCGTTCGGAATCGCGCGTCGTCGAATTCATGCTCGTGGGTGGCGGCACGATCGTGCTGTTTCCGATCGCGTGGATCCTGCGGAAAATGCTGGGGATCGACGATGCGGAGCTCGCAGCGGGATTCCTCACGTTCTGGGCGGCGTACGTGATCAACGATCCGCATTTCGCCGTCACCTATCTTCTCTTCTATCGCGACGTGCGCGCGCGCGTGACGAGCCGCGATCTTCCGGCGATGCAGCGCGCGCGATTCGTCGTGAGCGGATTCGTGATCCCCGCGCTGCTCGCCGTCTGGGCCGGCATCGCGATGTGGCGCCACTCGGCGCCGATGCTGGGCTGGATGATTCAGCTCATGTACCTGCTCGTCGGCTGGCATTACGTGAAGCAAGGCTTCGGTGTTCTCACCGTGCTCGCTGCGCGACGCAAAGTGCGCGTGAGCGCGCGGGAGCGCATCGCTTTTCTCGCGCACGCGTATGCGGGTTGGGCCTATGCCTGGGCGAGCCCCGCGATGCCGGCAGGTGAGTTCGAGGAGAAGGGGATCGTCTACGCGGCGTTCGCGCATCCGCGTTGGCTCGAGGTCGCGACGGGCGCCGTCTTCGCCGCGAGCACGATCGCGCTTGCGGTCGTGATGGTCGCGGAACGGCGAAGGCTCGGTCGCTTTCTTCCATTCGCGCCCGTGGCGGGGCTCCTCATCACGGTGTGGCTCTGGACGATCTACTCGAGCATCGATCCGGTGATGCGCTATCTCATTCCGGCGCTGCACTCGATTCAATATCTCTATTTCGTGTGGCTTCTCCGGCGCAACGAAGCCCGATCCTTCGAAGGGCCGCCGACGTTCGGAAAGCCGGCCGCCGTGCGAATCGGCTTTCTTGCCGTGACCGCGCTCGGGCTCGGATGGCTTCTTTTTCGCGGGATTCCGACGTTCCTCGATGATTTCTGCGTCGCGAAGCCGCCGCGCGGCGTGCTCCCGGACGACCTCGGCGTGACGCCTTGGTTCGCCATCTTCTTCGTGATCGTCAGCATTCATCATTACTTCATGGACAGCGTGATCTGGCGCCGCGAGAATCCCGAAACACGATTTCTCGTCGAGGCGCAATTGCATGCATAATACACTTGTTCGAATTTTGGCCGTCGCTCTTCTCGCGCTCACGTCCATGCTCCCCGCTTGCGCGTGCGGAGCCGGCGGCGGCGCGGGCGGCGGTGGTATCGTGTGCACGGGCGGCGCGCGTATGGTCGGAGCGGGTTGCTTCTGTCCGACGGGAACCACGTTCGACGGCACGCAATGCCAGGGACAAGCCCAGCAAGGAAGCTGTCCCGCGGGCGAGCTCGAGGTCGTCGGCCAAACGGGAGCGGCTTGTTTCTGCCCCGACGGTCAGGTGTGGGCCGACGCGAACCGCACCGGCTGCGCGGCGTGCACGGGAGGATCGATCGCGAGCGGCGATTCGTGCGTATGTCCCGACGGCACGGCGTGGGACGGCAATCAAAACCAGTGCGTGCAACAGCAAGTCGTCGCGCAAGAGCAGCCGCAACAACCTCAGTGCCAGGGCGGCGCCATCCTGACCGACAACGGCTGCGCGTGTCCCGACGGCACACAATGGGACGGAAACCAGTGCTCGCCGGTCCAGCAGCAACAGACCGTCATCCAGCAACAGAACATCCAGCAGAACGCGAACATCTCGCTCACCTGCTGCATCAACCACACGCAGTACGAGTGCCCGAGTCAAAAAGCGTTCAACGATTGCGTGACGTTGAGCCCACATCACTGCAAGCACGTGGGTGGCTGCTGAACGCGATTGGGCTCCTCTTCGTCGACGAGCATCTCGTCATCGCGGACAAGCCGTCGGGTTTGCTCGTGCATCGCGGCTGGGACAACGACGACGACGTCGCGATGTTTCGCGTGCGCGACGCCATCGGACAGCATGTCTTTCCGGTGCACCGCCTGGATCGGGGAACGAGCGGCGCGCTTGTTTTTGCGAGAGATCGTGAGACAGCGGCCGCTCTGGCGCTCGCGTTCGAGGAAGGTCGCGTCGAAAAAAATTATCTCGCGCTCGTGCGCGGCGCGCCACCGGAAGAGGGCGTGATCGATTACGCGATCCAAAAAAAGGAAGGCGGCCCGCGCGTGCCGGCGGTGACCGAGTTTCGGCTAATCGCGCGTTCGCCCGTCGATCGATGCTCGCTCGTCTCGGCGATGCCGCGCACGGGCCGGCTTCATCAAGTGAGGCGCCACCTTCGTCACATCGATCATCCGCTCGTGGGTGACGTGAAGCACGGGTCGGGCGTCATCAATCGGCATTACCGATCCACCTATGCGCTCACGCGGCTCGCGCTCCACGCGCATCGGATTTCATTCGCGCATCCGAAGACGGGGGAGCGTCTGCGCATCACGGCGGAGGTCCCGCCGGATCTCGCCGTGCCCTTTCGCGCGCTCGGTCTTTCTTGGAGCGACACCGCGCCATGAGTCGAAGACACAACGCTCACCTTCGATGTCCTCGCTGTCTCATGCACGCGAGCATCTGCATCTGCGACCTCGTTCCGACGATCCCCACGCGCACGCGTCTCATGCTCGTCATTCATCGCGTCGAGCATCGCAAGCCGTCGAACACGGGCAAGCTCGCGACCTTGTGCCTGCCGAACAGCGAGATCGTCGTGCGCGGTCACGCGGGCGCGCCTACCGCGCCGTTCGCGTTCGATCCGGGCGTGCAACCGATCTTTCTTTTCCCGCACGAAGACGCGACGCCGCTGACAGAAATCGCGCCGACGGAAAAGCCGGTGCTCCTCATCGTCCCCGACGGCACGTGGCGGCAGGCCTCGAAGGTTCGAAATCGCGTGCAGGGGCTCCGCGACATTCCGTGCGCATCGCTCCCGCCGGGCGAGCCGTCGATCTACAGGCTTCGCTTCGAGGCCCACGCACATGGCCTTGCCACCATCGAAGCCATCGCGCGTGCGCTCGGCATTCTCGAAGGCATGCCCGTGCAACGCGAAATCGAGCGTGTTTTCCGGGCAATGGTGGAGCGCACGCTCTGGTCACGAGGAGAGATGGAAAACGAAAACGTGACGCACGGAGTTCCCGAAGGAGCCATGCGTCACGATCCCGTAAGCGGCGTGCTCGGTGAGCTCCACCCTCGACAGCGGTAGCTCCCGATCACGTACTACCGATTCGATCTACTGACTCGATCCGCCGTTCGGCGGCTGCACCACGATCTCCACCCGGCGATTGTCCGCACGGCCTTCGGGCGATGCGTTGTCGGCGACCGGATTCGCCGGACCGAAGCCTTGCGCGGTCACGCGATCGGACGCGATGCCGTGCGATACGAGATACGTTCGCACCGCTTCCGCGCGATGCTGCGAGAGCGCCATGTTGAAGCTCTCCGATCCTTGTGAGTCGGTGTAGCCCTGCACGAGGATCTTCGAGTCCTTGTCTTGCTTCGTGAGCACGTCGGCGACTTGACTGAGCTTCGTCTGCGCCTGCGGCAGGAGATCGTACTTCGCGGAAGCGAAGAGCACTCCCCCCGAAAGCGTGATGACCATGCCGCGCGGCTCTTGTTTCACCGACGCGATGCGCGCGAGATCGTCGGCTGCTTGCTTCGCGCGCTTCTCCGCCGCCGCGCGCTGTTGCTCGGAAACCGCGAGCGCTTGACCGGTGGCCGAGAGCTGCGCCTGCGTGGCATTGAGCTGCGCCGACTTTTGTTTGAGGCTCGAGTCCTTCATCTGTTCGAGCTGCGCCTTCGCGTCGGCGGTCTGCTTGTTCGCCATCGTCGTACGCGCATGGACGTCGGCGAGCTCCGCTTTGCGCTCCGCCGCGTACGCGAGATCACGCGTGTGCGCGTTGTCACCATGATCTTCGAACGCCCGATCGGCGGCTGCGAGCGATTCTTGTGCCGTGTGTACGTCGGTCGGATCGACTTGCACGTCTTGGCTGTTCGCCACTTTTTCGTATTCGGTGTGCGCGTCGTTCAATTCTTGCGGCGGCTCGCTCGCGCACGCGACAAGGCCGAAAAAGACCGGGATCAGCATCACGTGGAGAGATTTCATTTTCCACCTCCCGTGGTCGTCGTCGTCGTCTGCACCGTCGTCGAGGGCGGGGGAGACGTGTTGATGACGGCGCTCGTCGTCGTCACGGACGATGTCGAGCCATTCGAATTGTCGGCGCTCATTTGCCCGATCGCCGTCAGCGCTTGGCGAGCTGCGATCTGCGCCTGCGTTTCACGCGCTTCCGCGAGCGCGAGCTCACCGTCCGCCTTCGCGCGAATGAGCACCGAGTCAGCCTTCTCGTTGTCGTTGTCGGCGATGAGCTGCTTCGCTTGCGCGATCTCTTCTTGCGCCATCTTCAGGTGAAGCTGCGCTTGGGGATTCGAGGCTGCTCCCACGTCTTGCGCGCTGCGAGCCGCACCTTCTGCGTCGGCCATGTGTTGCGCGGGAACCGGATAGCTGGCGCACCCGGCCACGAGGGCGAGCGCGGCTACGGCGATCGATCCAATCTTGTAAGTCATGATCGTCCTTCCTTTGTGTGGAGCGAGCGAAACCTTGACCACAGCCACCGCAAAAACGAGGCCGCGATCCCGCTCGCACGAAACCGCTGGAAATCAGGCTCGAAATCGATTTGCGTGAGCTCGGGCGGTCGCGCGCGCAAAAACGACACGCACGCCGCAAGCGTGGTGATTAGCCTCGCTCGCCCATGCGCGAGGCTCAGGCTCGGCTATCTTCGAAGGCGATGGAAGCTTCGAGCCTGCGCACGCTCTATCGATCGAAGCTGCCGCTCGATCTCTTGCGCACGCTCATGCCGCTCGCACGTGGCCCCTACGATCCGTGCATTCGCATCGACGCCGCCGGCGCGATTTGGCGAGCGACGCGGACGCCGGAAGGACCATCGACCACGCGCTACCTTCGAACGAACGAGGGCATCGAGATCGAATCGTTCGGTCCGGGCGCCGCGTGGTCGATCGAAAACGCGCCGGACTTGCTCGGATCGAACGACGATCCGCAAGGGTTCGCGCCGAAAGGAAAGCTCGCCGCCATCCATCGCGCGAATCCTGGAATTCGCATCACGCGTACGAAGGCGGTCTACGAAGCGGCGCTTCGATCGATCTGCGAGCAGCTCGTCACGGGACGTGAAGCGCAACGCTCGTTCGCGAAGCTCACGCGAGCGTTCGGTGAAAAAGCGCCCGGGCCCGTCGATCTCTGGGTGCCGCCGTCGCCGAAGAAGATCGCGCGGCTCTCGTACGGCGAGCTGCATCCCGCCGGCCTCGAGGCGAAGCGAGCGCTCACGCTGCGAGAGGTCGCGAGATGCGCGACGTCGATCGAGAAGACGTCCACGATGCCGATCGACGAGGCGTATCGACGGCTCGCCCACGTGAAGGGCATTGGTCCTTGGACGCTCGCGGAGATCGCGGTCGTCGCGTGGGGCGACGCCGACGCGGTCTCGGTGGGCGATTTTCACCTGAAAAATACCGTGGTCTATGCGTTCACGGGAGCGCCGCGCGGCACCGATGCGCAGATGCTCGAGCTGCTCGAGCCGTATCGTCCCCACCGCGCGCGCGTCATCCGGCTGATCGACGCCGCGCGAATTCGCGCTCCGCGGTTCGGGGCGCGGAGACCGCTGCGCCGCTACGATTGAATCGCTTCGTCGTTCACTGCGCGACGGATTTCGCGAGATCGCAGGCTGCCGCGTCGCCGTCCGCGCACGCTTTGCGGAACGTGATGCTCGCGCACGTCGCGTCTTTTTCGACGCCGATGCCGCCGAGGTAAAGAGCGCCGAGACGTTTGCATCCCGCTGCGCTTCCCCACGCGCATCCTTTTCGCGCGAAGGCGACTGCCTTCTTCGGATCTTTCGCGACGCCGCTGCCGCTCATGTAATGAGCCGCGAGATTCGCGCACGACTCGCCGTATCCCCACGAGCACGCTTGGTCGTAGAAGGGGATCGCGCCGGGCGCGTCGGGCGCGATGCCGTGACCGAAGTCGTGCACGACGCCGAGGCCGTGACATCCACGTGCCGATCCCGCCCCGCATGCGAGCGTGAGGTAATCGGTGGATTTGTCGTACGAGAGCTCGACCGAAATTCCTTCGCCGTACATTTTGCCGAGGATCGCGCAGCTCTCCGCGTCGTGATCTTTGCACGCCGACGTGCATGCGCCTTCGCTCCCGAGATCGCAGTGCTTCGCGCCCTTCGCGCGCTCCTCGGCGGGATCGTGCGGTCGCGACGGCGCAGCAGCACACTTGTGCAGATCGGCGTCGCTCGGTGCGGTCGTCGGTGCGGTCGCGAGCGCGTTCGTGTCGATCTCGGTGCAAATCGTCTGCGCCGCGTGATGCGGATCGCGGTCGCAGTCGTACCGCTTCTCTTGTCCGCATCCTTTCGCGACGTACACGGTGGCGGCGGCTTTCTCTCGCCGCTCTTCATCGTCTTGTCTCCACACCGCGAGCCGTCCCGGATCGGCGGCGACGTCCGCTGGCGGTTTTCCGGGCGGCGGCGGCGCGCCCTTTTCTTCGGTGACGACCACTTCGTCGGCCGGGCACGAGGTGGCCTGCGCGAATTTCGCGCCCGCGGAGTGATCGGATGCTTGGCAACCGATCACCGCGGAAAATACCGATAAAACGGCGATGCGAGCGCGACGAGTCACGAGAATCTCAGACTACTCGTATCCTTTTGCCTGCGTCGATCGACGTACGAACGAGAGCCCACGCGATGTCCGATTTCGAGCACCTCACCTCACACTTGCGGCAAGCCCACGCCGAGCTCGCCGCGATCGTCGCGTCGATTCGGCCGGACCTTCATCGCTATTGCACGCGCATGACGGGGTCGGCGCTCGACGGAGAAGACCTCGTGCAAGAGACGCTCGCACAAGGTCTTTATCGGCTCGCTCTCACGCGCGAAGAGGTTTCGCTTCGACCGTGGCTCTTCACGATCGCGCATCACAGATGCGTCGACTTTTTGCGCGCGCGTCGCGCTTTGCCCGCCGATCTCGAAGACGAAAGGAACGCGCCCGCCGTGGAGATCGAAAGAGAAATCGAAACGCGCGATCTCGCTTCGCGCACGTTTTCCCATCTCGTCTTGCGCTTGCCGCCGCGCGAGCGTGCGGCGTTCATCTTGAAAGAGGTGCTCGGGAGCTCACTGCCCGAGATCGCCGAAATTCTCGAGACGAGCGTCGGTAGCGTGAAATCCGCGCTCCATCGCGCGCGCGAGAAGCTCGTCGCGACCGCGGGCGACCCGCCGCCGAAGCACGTTGCGCCGCCCACGGAGCTCGCGACGTACGTCGACGCGTTCAATCGACGCGATTGGCCGGAGCTACAAGCGCTGCTGCGAGAAGACGTGGAGCTCGAGCTCGTCGGCTTCGCGCATCAGAAAGGCCGGCCGGCGCTCCAGAAGACGTACATCGTGAATTATTCGAAGCTCCCGTACGCGTGGAAGCTCGCCATCGGGATCGTGGACGGCGAGCCCGCCCTCGTGTGCTTGCGCGAAAAGGGCGGTGAGTGGATCGCGCAGC
>JAICXU010000193.1 GCA_025934595.1 Polyangiaceae bacterium
ATTCAAGATGTACAACGATCAGTATGGCCACGTCGAAGGCGATACGGCGTTGCAGCGTATTGCGTCGACCATGCACGATGCTTTGCGAACGGGTGATCGCCTCTTTCGCTACGGCGGCGAGGAATTCGTGGTGCTCCTTCCCGAGCAATCGACCCCCGACGCGTCGGCGGCGATGGAGCGCATGCGCTCCGCCGTAGAGAACCTCGGCATATCGACGCCGGGCGGTCAGCACCTCACGATTAGTATCGGCGTCGCCGAGTGGCAGCCGCGAGATGGCACCGCCAGCGACTGGCTTGCTCGCGCCGACGCGGCACTCTATTGCGCGAAAGGTAGCGGCCGCAATCGAGTCGAGGTAGCTCCCCATACGACGAGCGCGTACCGACGAGCGTGATGCGGCGTTGGTTCATTGTCGACGCATTCATGCATCGGTGCGCCCTGGGTTTTGTCGGAAAGAATGCGAACGATCGCGTGCTTCGACGGGTCCCGCCGCAAGTCTTGCGTCATTCTCGCAAAGCTCGCGCGGATCGATGACGCTCGATGTGAAAAACGAAGCGGCGTGCGGTGGCACCCGCGGTGCAATCAGCGGCTGTATGTCACTCGGTCGATTCGTGCGAGACGTGGCAGCGGCGAAAAGGGATGGTGGGTGATGAACGGCATTTCCAAGATCGTCGTCGCCACGGATTTCTCGGACGCTTCGGATCATGCGATCGACCGAGCTTTGTCGCTCGCCGAATCGTTGAAAGCGAGCGTCATCCTGGTTCACGCATATGGGTTGCCGGTCTACGGGTTTCCGGACGGTGTCTTGCTCCCGAGCCCCGAGGTGGCGGCGAACATCTCGGACGTCGCGCAAGAAGCGCTCGATCGAACGCTGAACCGCGCTCGCGAACGGTTTTCGAAGGTCACGGGCGTCCTCCGCGAAGGCGATGCTCGCGAAGAGGTCGAGGCGGTCGCGCGCGATGTGGGCGCGGACCTGATCGTCACAGGCTCGCACGGCCGCACCGGCTTCAAGCGCTGGGTTCTCGGAAGCGTCGCGGACAGAATCGTGCACACGTCACCCATCCCCGTGCTCGTCGTACCGTCCGCCGAAGTAACCAAAACGTCTTCCCAATCTGTGTCGTCCAGCCCGGGAGCGGCGAGCGCGACCCCACCCGCAACGACTCAAGATGAAGCGGCAACACGGAGGTTCGGTTATGAGCCGTTTTGAAACGATCCTCGTCCCCACCGACTTCGGCGAGTCTGCCGAGCTTGCGCTGGACCACGCAATCACCATCGGACGCGCCATGAGCAGCAAGATCGTTCTGCTCTATGCCTGCCCTCTTCTGACCGGCGCAGCGCTCGACGGGTCCATCGTCCCGAGCCCCGAAGTGATCGAGATGATGCAAGAGGCCGGGCGCAAAGGTCTGGCGCGTGCGATCGAGAATCGGAAAAACTGCGGCGTCGAAATTCGCTCGCTCGAGACCGTCGGCGATCCTCGATCGTGCATCCTCGACGCCGCGAAGCAGAATGGCGCCGATCTCATCGTCATGGGAACGCATGGTCGACACGGCGTGTCGCGATTCCTGTTCGGAAGCACCGCCGAGGCGATCGTGCGGACCTCGCCGATTCCCGTGCTCACGGTTCGTGGGCCAGCGCCAAATGCGCTGCAGTCGCTCCTCGCGCAGGGCGTTGGCGCGGCGATCCTGGTGCCTGCAAAAGGCGACTCCCTCACGGTCGCGTGACTTTCAGGAGCAACCCTCCGTCAGCGTGAGTTCTCGAGACTCTCCCGGTGCCGCCAAATGCTCGTCACTCGGGTCGCAGGAGGCTCGAGCCGACCGCGAAGGACTCCGGGATTTCGTAGTGCGTATGTCCGCGAACGGCGTGACGTCGCGTGTGACGCTCACACCAGAGCGTGCGACCGGCGGACTCGCGTTGCGCGACGATGCATTCCGGACACGCGGGCTCGATCTCGGGGACGTCCCGCATGTGATAGTCGGTTTGGCGAGCGACGAGCACTGGGCATTTTGCTTTGCGAACGACGAGCTCCGACACCGAGCCCAAAGCCAGACGGCGAATGCCCGTGCGACCTTCCGAGCCGACGATGATGAGATCGCTGGCGACACGCTCGGCAAACTGCACGATCTCGCGCCAAGGCTCGCCGGTCGCGAGGTGGCCGACGATTCGCCCGGCGAACGACTGTGATGCTCGTTCACCGAGTTGCTCCAGGTACGCGCGACCTCTCTCCAGAATCTCTGTGCCATTCCACGAGCTCGGAATTTCGGTCCTCGCTACCGGCTCGAACCCGTCGAGCACGTGCACGAGATGGAGCTCGGCGGACGGAATCGAAGCTGCGAATCGTGCAGCGACGTCGATCACGTACGCAGCCGCTGGTGATCCGTCGATTCCTGCAACGATGACAAAACGGTCATGGGTGAGGGCCTGCGCGCTCATTTTGAACCACCTTCCTTTAGCGACGCACGGTTCGCACGTGCGATGCGCTTGCGAAGAGCGCGAAGGAGCGAGTCTCGTTCGTGCACGCCGAGATTTTTGTCGCCCCATTTGTAGAGGAGCCCGTCCTCGCGATGCGCGTGCGCACGCAAACCATCGATGAATTTGTCGGCGACGGTGAGACGTACGATGTGTAGATCGACACCGACGCCGAGCTCCTCCAGCTTGCAGCGGAAGTCTCGATGCTCATCGAGAATGGCCTTCGCCTCCTCCGGATGCGCTCGCGCGAAGGAGGGGATCAAAAACCTCTCCTCTGCATCCATGTGACGACCGAGCTCGCTCTCGAACTGAGTCCACAAGCTCGAGAGCTCCTCGCGAACACCATTCTCGAAGGCGTCGAGCATCTGCTCGAACACGTCCTCGAGGCGACGGTGGTCGGCGAGAAAGTGATCGCGAATCGTGGGTGAGAGCGTTTGCGAGTGAGCGTGCATACCGACCTCTCAGCAATGGGTGTGCCTCGAGAAGCGAGACGAAACTCGCCCGCTTGGCGCGAGGTCGAGCGCAAACGTTGCGCTCCGGCGCAGAGGCTGCGTATCTGTTTTCTTCATCGCGCAACATCCGGGCGGCTCTCCCTTCGTGCGCTTCAATGCTCGCCGAGATACCACCGCGGCTTCGGACGCGGCCGGTAGCTGAGACCAAAGTCGCGGGTGGCGACATCCCGGATGCGTGAGACGACTTTTTCCACCGAATCGGTGACGAAAATCCGATCGACGTCGCGTGCGTCGATCGCCCCGGCGGGCAAGAGACGCTCGCGGAGCAATCGGACGAGCGGATCCCAAAAGTCGCGACCGAGCAAGATCAACGGAAACTGCTTTATTTTAGCGGTTTGAATGAGAACGAGCGTCTCGAAAATTTCGTCGAGCGTTCCGATTCCCCCGGGTAGCGCGACGAACGCGTAGGAGTACTTCACGAGCATCAACTTTCGCACGAAGAAGTATTTGAACTCGACCATGCGATCCAAATACTGATTCGGCTTTTGCTCGCGCGGCAGCTCGATATTGCAACCGATCGAACGGCCGCCGGCGCGGCGGGCTCCCCGATTCGCCGACTCCATGAGACCCGGACCGCCACCGGTCATGACGGTCATGCCGGCCTCCGCGAGTCGCGCACCCAGCTGCTCGCCGAGGACGTAGTAGGGATCCTTCTCGCTGAAACGAGCGGAGCCGAACACGGTGACGCACGGGCCTACGAAGTGGAGGGATCGAAACCCTCGAATGCACTCCGCGAAGATACGTAGCGCTTGGCGGAGCTCGTGAGTTCGAGCATGAGGTCCCTGGAGAAGTTGGCGCTCAGAAGGATCGCGCGTCGATGGCGGCCAAACGGAGGCCGTAGCTCGATCGATCGCCGATGTCTCTGACGCGGCCTGCACCGGTCGGCCTACCGAAATGCGACGCTTGTCGCGGTCGACACCGTCGTCGACGAGCTGGCGTCCTTGCGACGCGAAATCATGAGGAGGGTGAAGAGACTCATCGCCGGGCCTTGCCACGCGGGCGCTTGGCGCGTGCGCGAGTTCTTCGAAAGGCCGCGTCGGGGGATCCCTTCCTCTGCTGCTCGACGCGATTGAGGCCCGCATCACTCTTCGCGTGGTTCGCGCTCTTACGCGTGGACTTTCGCGACGGTCTCCTGCCGACCGTCTTCGGCTCGAGCGCGTAGGTCGCCTTGCTCTCGGTGTGACCCCTTTTTCTTGCGCCGTCGCGCACGTTCTGCGTCTCGCTACCGTTGGATCGTGGTGCGTTCTTTCGCTTCTTTGCGCTTTCGCGGCGCTGTTCGTCCGCGTGAAATTGCTCCGATTGGGTCGCCATGGCGGGTTCCTCTTCAAGTTCGATGCCTGCGTGAGCTCGAGAGGTCCGCGCAGTACCGGCGAAGCTTCTCTCGGGAGGGCACGAGAGCTGCTTCATTGGGCAGGTCATGCAGGCACCTATCCAGATCACCTTTCGCGGTATTCCTCCCCAATGAAGATGTCAGCGGCCGTGCAAAGCACGCCGTTTCCGCGTTAGGCCGAGCTCGTCGAGCTGTCGCCTTCACGTTTTTCATCCTCACTTTCATCGAGACTTGCGTCGCAATTGATTCCATCGTTCGAGCAGCGCGATGTCGCCGAGCGCGCTCACCAGAATGCCGTCGTGCGCAACCACCGCAACGCGGCGCGCATGCGCGGACGCCAGCGCAATCAAAACGTCGTGCAGCCCGGCTCGCTCGCGAACCTTCAACGCAGACGACATGAGCGTCGCAGCCAGCGCATTTAGGCGAGACTCGAGACGCATCTTGAGCAAATCGACGTCTCGCACCGTTCCCAGAAGAAGGCCGCCGGCGTTCACGACGTGCAGCTCCGGCATTTTTCGCTCGCTCAGGATCGCGGCCACCGAGGCGATCGGGACATCGTCCTCCACGCAAAGCGCACCGGTCTCGAGCACGCTCCCGACGGACGTGGCCTCCGCAGTCGCCGCGACCTCGTCCTTCGCACCACAACGAATCCACGCGCATCCCGTGAGATCGCTCTCGATATCGATCAACTTTTCGCATTGCCGACACACGTCGAAGTCGACCGACTCTGACCTCTGGTACAAAACACTCGCAGCGCGACTCGGCGCGAGCCGTCCTTCTGAACGGTCTCGCGAGCGAGCACGGCATGAGACTCAGGCCGAGCGTCGCGCGTCATGCCACGCTCTCAGTTCAAGGACGCTGCGAGCGGAGGGCGTTCGGAGATCCGTGGAACGAGAGGGGTGACGAGACCGCGAACCTGTTTCGCGAACGCGATGATCGCAGGTTTCGCGGCGCCGGATTCGACGTCGGCTTGCCGGGCCGTCAACGTCGCGATCGGCTGTTTTCCAGCCTCCTCCGCCATTTGCGCGAAGACGCGATCCTCGCCGTTGCCGCCGCATGTGCGGAAGAACGCGAGGCGTTTGCAGAAGCCTTGGTGCCGTTCGAGATATGCGCGAACGGGGCTCGAGAGCGAGCCGTTCCACGTTGGCCCTCCGATGACCACTACGTCGTAGAGCGCCGGGTTGCGGACGGATGCGCCGATGCAAGCCGATTTTTCCGTCGTGGCTTCGTAGCCCGACCGCATGAAACCGAAGAAACCCTTGCGAGAACGCTTCTCGGAAATCACTTCCACGTCTGCACCGAGCTCCTTGGCGAGCTCGATGCTGACGGCCTGCGCCGTTCCGGAACGAGAGTAGTAGACGACGAGGATCTTGGACATGTCGGATCTCCTTTCAAGTATCGGCGGCGTGGACGGTGAGGACCGGCGTGGCGCTGGTTCGCACGATGCGCTCCGCGACGCTGCCGAGCAGCGCGCGAGCAATTCCGTTGCGCCCGTGCGTTCCCATCACGATGAGGGCGGCGTCCTCTTCTTTCGCCATGCTGAGAATGACGTCGCGCGCGTCGCCGTTTTTCAGCACCGTCTTGATCGGCACGCCGCAATCGGCATAACGAGTCGCGAGATCCGTCAACCCGCGCCTGGCGGCCATTTCGATCGATGCGATGACATCTCCGTTCGGAACGATCGCGCCGTCGTAAGGGCCAACGAGCGGCATCGCATACGCATGCACGACGAGGATGCGCGTGTCGGTCCCTCGACCGAGCTCGATGGCCTGCTTGAGCGCAGCCTCCGCGCACGGACTGAAATCGGTGGGAACGAGAAATGTCTTCTGTGGCATGTCACACCTTGGAGCAAAGAGCCGGCCAAGCGAGGTCCCGACATTTTCGTGTTCGCGCACGGTAGGCGACGCAACACGTGCGCTCGCGCGCAGGAATTGCGCTTCGAAGCGACAAAGCGAAGAGAGCGGGTATCGACCTCACGTAGCAGTATCGATGGCGAGGCGCGCGCGACTCGTCATCACGCGCCGACCCACCTTTTGAGGGTTCGTGCGAGAATGCGCCCGATGCCGACACCTGCGAAGCTCGTCACGATCATCACTGCCTTCGAGGGCCAACTGCACGTCGAGCGCGCTCTCGCTTCATTCGCGGTCGGCGGCTACACGCGTTCGAAGGGACACGGAACTGGCACGCACGGCGCCAGGCCA
>JAICXU010000642.1 GCA_025934595.1 Polyangiaceae bacterium
ACGGCGGGTCTCTACGACGAGTTCGGCGACGATCGCGTCATCGACACGCCGCTCTCCGAAGGCGGCATCATCGGCTGCGCGATCGGCATGGCGCTCTACGGCATGGTGCCCGTCCCCGAGATCCAATTCTCCGATTTCATTTTTCCGGCCTACGATCAAATCGTCAGCGAGCTTGCAAAATACAGGTATCGCTCTGGCGGCGAGTACTCCGCGAAGTGCGTGATTCGCACGCCGGTCGGCGGCGGAATTCGCGGCGGGCTCTATCACTCGCAATCGCCCGAATCGCTCTTCATTCACGTCGCGGGTCTCAAGGTCGTCTGCCCGTCGAATCCGTACGACGCAAAAGGGCTTCTTTTGTCGGCGATCCGCGATCCGGATCCGGTTTTGTTCTTCGAGCCGAAACGCGTCTATCGCGCCGCAAAAGGCGATGTACCCGAAGGCGACTACACGGTCGAAATCGGAAAAGCGAAGACGGTGCGCGACGGCAAAGACGTCACCGTGATCGCGTGGGGCGCCATGCTGTACGAGGCGATCGCGGCCGCCGACGAAGCCGCGAAGCAAGGCGTCGAGTGCGAGATCCTCGATCTCGTGACGCTGTGTCCCGTCGACGTCGACGCGATCATGCGCAGCGTGAAAAAGACGGGACGCGTCATCGTCGTCCACGAAGCGCCGAAGACGTGTGGCTTCGGCGCGGAGCTCGTGGCGCTCGTGAACGAGCACGCGTTCCTCAATCTCGAGGCGCCGCCCGTACGCGTCACGGGCTTCGACACGCCGTTTCCGTATTCGCTCGAGAACGAATATCTGCCGCTGGCAGGCCGCATTTTGCCGGCGATTCTGGAGACTGCTCGCTACTGAGGGCAAAGCTGTAATAAAAGAGGAGCATCATGGCGCGCTGGGAATTCAAGCTTCCTGACATCGGCGAAGGCGTTACGGAGGGCGAGGTCGTCGGCTGGCTCGTGAAGCCCGGCGACGTCGTCAAAGAAGATCAGCCGATGGTCGAGGTCATGACCGACAAGGCGACCGTCACGATCGCGTGCCCGCGCGCCGGGACGATCTTGGAGACACGCGGCAAGGTCGGCGAAGTGGTCGCGGTGCATTCGGTGCTCGTCGTCCTGGACGTCGACGGGGCTGGCAGCGCCGAGGCCGTGAAGACGAACGGCGCCGTCCATGACGACAAGCGCGACGACGCGAAAAAGAGCGCGAGAAAAGACGACGGTCCCGCAGCCACTGCCGTCGGCGACATTCGCGAGGAATTGCCCGGCATGCGCATGCCGTCCGCGTCGCGTGGGGGCGAGGCGCCTGCGTATTTCAACGACAAGCCCCTCGCGACTCCCGCGACGCGACGCACCGCGCGTGAGCTCGGCGTGAATTTGAAGAACGTTCCTCCGACGGGCTCGCAGGGACGCGTGACCATGGATGACGTCCAGACGTTCGCGCGCGGCGGGTCCCACGGAAATGGCACCGCTTCGACGAAAGAGCCGGCCACCGAGCGCGTCGACGTTCCCGCCATCACGCGCGACGTGGTCAAGATCATCGCCCCTTCGGACTCGCACGGCGCCGCTCTCGAGGAGCGCGTTCCGTTCGCCGGCGTTCGCCGCAAGATCGCCCAGAAAATGCACGCGTCGAAGAGCACGGCCGCGCACTTCACGTTCGTCGAAGAGTGCGACGTCACGGCGCTCAAGGCGCTCCGCGCGCGCATGAAGCCTCCGGCAGAAGCTTTAGGTGTAAAGCTTTCTTTTCTCCCGTTCATCGTGAAGGCCGTCGTCGCCGGTCTCAAGAAGCATCCCATTTTGAACAGCGCGCTCGACGAATCGACGAACGAGCTCGTCTTTCGAAAATATTTCCACATCGGCATCGCGGCCGCGACCGAAGCCGGCCTCATGGTGCCCGTCGTCAAGGACGCCGATCGCAAGAGCCTCGTCGACATCGCGAAGGACATCGACAGACTCGCGAAGGACGCGCGCGACGGAAAAATCAAGCAGACCGATCTCACGGGCTCGACGTTCACGATCACGTCGCTCGGCGCGCAAGGAGGTCTCTTCGCCACGCCGATCATCAACTTCCCCGAGGTCGCGATCCTCGGCGTCCATCAAATCAAAGAGCGCCCCGTCGTTCGCAACGGTCGCATCGAGATCGGCGAGGTCATGCTCCTCTCGCTCTCGTTCGATCATCGGATCGTCGACGGCCACGTCGGTGCGGCGTTCGCCTACGACGTCATCGGCTTCCTCGAAAATCCGGACCGCCTCTTCTTGGAAATGGCGTAAGCGAGAAAATTCCGGATCGCGGCGTTTCCAGGTAAAATACGGGGAATCGCGCTGCCCGCGCTCGGCGTTCCACGAGCGAAAGGACAATTCTCCCGTGCATCGAACCCTACGTAAGGCCTCGCCATGCCTCGTCCTCGCCGCGCTGTCGCTCGCGACGACCGCGCGCGCGCAAGACACGCCCCCGGCTCCCGCACCGCCGAGCGCAGAGCTCATTCGCTCCGCCGCCGCCGAATACGACGCGGGCCGGCGCGCCTTCATGGAAAAAAAATACGAGGAGGCGGCGATTCATTTCGAGAACGCGTTCCACGACGCGCCGCGCGCGGAGGCGCTCCGCAATGCGATTCGTGCGCGAAGTGACGCCAAGCAAGGCGCACGCGCTGCCACGCTCGCTGCGCTCGGCGAACGGCTCTATCCCGACGACACGACGACGATGGTCGTCGTGCACGACACGCTGAGCAGCAACGAAAAAAAGCTGCAGCGCATTTCGCTCGATTGCACGCCCAAGTGCGGCGTCACCGCCGATGGACGTCTCGTTTCGCTCGACGACGGCATTCACATCGTCTTCTTTCTCGATCCCGGCGCGCACGACGTCGTTGCGAGCTGGCAAAGCGGAAAATCGAAGGAGATGAAAGTGACCGCGAAGCCGGGCGATCGCATCGACTGGACGTTCGCGGAGCCTGCCGATCAAGCGCCGTCCGTCGTCGCGCCGCCCGTCACGTCGCCGCCGCAGCAGCCGCCCGTGCAGGAACAGCCCGCGCAGCCGACGTCGGGAAAGCCGCTCGGCCCGGTCGTCTTCTTCATCGGCGCCGGTCTCACCGCCGTCGC
>JAICXU010000879.1 GCA_025934595.1 Polyangiaceae bacterium
AACGGCGTCGTCGCCGCGGTCGTGTCGGAGCCGGCCATGCCGACGCGGCGGTATTTGTCGCGAAGCCCGTCGAGCTCGGAGTCGGCGATGCGCTGCGCTTTGTTTCCGGAAGCAAACCAGAGCGCGTCGCTCGTGCGGAGACCGGAGACGTCGAAGCCGTGCTTGTCGCCGAAGCGGCCCGCTTTGCGGCGGCCCCAGCCGAGCGTGAGCGCGATCGAGTCGTCGCACTGACCGGGCTGCACCCACGCGGCGACGCGTGCGGTCTGCCCATTTCGCGTGAGCTCGATCATGTCGCCGCTTTGCACGCCGAGATCCGCTGCCGTCTTCGGAGAGATCTGCGCGGTGTTGTCCCAGACGATCTTCGTCATCGGGTCGGGCATTTCGAGGAGCCACGGATTGTTGGCGTCGCGGCCGGCGTACATCTTCGGGCAAGGCGCGAACGTGACCTCGAGGTTGTCCGTGCCGAGCTTTTTTCCGGCCGCGGGCGCCTTCGCGAGCTCGGCGGCGATGTCTTTGCTGCGCGCTTCCGAGGGCGTGAACGCGAACGGCGCGCTGCCGACGATGAGCCCGCGTTGCAATGCCGACCGCCATTGTTTCGCGAACGCGTGATCGTTCTGCACCGCGTCGGCAAACGCATTCCACTTCGTGGCGACGAGCGGCGAGCTGAGCTCGAACAAAGTCTCGCGCACGATGTCGAGACCCTTCGGGCGGGGCGCTTTCGGATCGCTTGCTTGCGACGCCACGAAGGCGAGGAGCTCGATGTCCGAGACGCCGTCATAGAGAGGAGAGATCGTCGGCTGCTGGATGCTCCAGGTGCCGTCCATCGACCTTTGATCGCCCCATGCTTCGAGCTCGTGCGTTTGCGGAACATGCCAGCCGCACGCGGCCGACGTCTCGTTGACGTGGCTCGAGAGGTGGATCGTGTTCTTCACCTTGCCGAGCGCGCCTGCGAATTTCAGATCGCCCGGCGCGTCGTAGACCGGATTTCCGCCGAGAAGGACGAGCGTGTCGACTTTGCCGCCGTCGATGTCGGTGACGAGCGATTTCATCGACGCGGCCGCGTCGACGTCGAAGACGCCGTTCTGATTCGTGTAGCCGATCGTGTCGACGACGGGTCCGTACGAAACGATTTGTCCGACCGCGCCGAGCGCGGCGTTGAGCGCATGCGCGAGCGCATGGACGCGCGCAGGTTGGCGCGAGCCGACGACGACGACCGAGCGACCGCGATTGTCGACGAGCTCCTTCGCGACGATTTTGAGCCAATTTTCCGGGACGCCGTCGCCGGGGAGATTTCCGAGGCTCGCGGCGATCGGACCGAGATCGACGCCGAGCGCGACGACTTCTTTCGCGAGGAGACGCGCGTAGCGCTCGATTTCGCGCGCCGGCAAACGAAGACGATGGTCGGCGTTGGCGCCAGTCGTCGTGTACGCGGGCTCGACGACGTAGAGGCGGCTCATGTTGTCGGTCGGCTGGCGAAGTCGGCGACCTTCCGCGAAGCTGCGTGTCGCGCGGATCATGCCGGGCTCGGTCTGCAAGAAATCCGAGTCGAGCGAGACGATGGTGCGCGCGCGCGCATAGTCGACGAGCGCGTGCATGGGTTGCCCGAGCGCGATGCGCGCGCCTTCGATCGAATTTTCGTTCGAAGCGGCGTCGTAGACGTGGAACTTCGCGTTCGCGAAGCGATCGGTGACGCTCTTCCGGAGACGCACGAACGAAGGCGAGTTCGATCGCGGCGCCAAAAATCGGAGAGATGCGCCCTGGTTCTTTTCGGCGGCGGCGAGAAGCGCGCCGAACGCGCTGTAGAAGTCGTCGAGCTTGATGTCCGCGTTGCCTTTGCGGGGGCCCGTCGATCGGTCCGGATCGTAGACGTTGAACACGGAGGCTTGCGTGATCGCGTCAGTGCCGCCGCGGCTCGCCGGATGCTCCGGATTGCCTTGCAAGTTCGTAGGACGACCTTCGTGCGTCTCGACGATGAGGCCGATCGCTTCGCCCGCGCGGTTCGTGACCGACGCGTAGTGATTCGAGATGCCGGGGATCACGTACTCGGGCGATTTCGTGTACGGAACGAGCTTGTCGACGGGTCGACGCACGCACGCTTCGAGACCGAAGAGCGCGGTGACGGCGGTGCCGAATTTCACGAAGCCGCGCCGCGAGACCTTTTGCGAATCCGTGGTCCCCGTCGCGACCGGATCGAACACGTCCGCAGCC
>JAICXU010001117.1 GCA_025934595.1 Polyangiaceae bacterium
CGCCGTCGTCGCCGGATTCCAGGGCGTCGACGAGCACGGCGACATCACGACGCTCGGTCGCGGTGGATCCGACACGTCCGCGGTCGCGATCGCCGCCGCCATCAACGCCGACGCGTGCGAGATCTACACCGACGTCGACGGCGTCTACACGACCGACCCGAGCATCTGCCCGTCGGCGAAAAAAATCGCGCGAATCAGCTACGAAGAAATGCTCGAGCTCGCCTCGCTCGGCGCGAAGGTCTTGCAAATTCGAAGCGTCGAAATCGCCATGAAATACGGCGTTCCGGTGCATGTCAGAAGCTCGTTCTCCGACGCGGAGGGAACCTGGGTGACCAAAGAAGACAAAGCTCTCGAACAAATTACGGTGACCGGCGTCGCGTACGACAAGAACGATGCGCGCGTGCACGTCATTGCCGTCGAAGATCGCCCCGGCGTCGTCGCCGAGCTCTTCGGCGCGATGGCGGAGAGAAATATTTCGGTCGACATGATCATCCAGAGCGTTCCTGCCGAAGCCGGCGCTCGTGCCGACGTCACGTTCACGATCCCGAAGACCGATCTCGCGCGCGCAAAACCCTTCATCGAGGAGACGGCGACGAAGCTCCTCGGCGCGCGCGGCGTGAAATACGACGAGGACATCGTGAAGGTGTCGATCGTCGGCCTCGGCATGCGCTCGCACGCGGGCGTCGCGGCGAAGATGTTCAAGACGCTGGCCGAGAACAGCATCAACATCCAAGCCATCTCGACGAGCGAGATCAAAGTAAGCTGTCTCGTCGCGGCCAAATACACCGAGCTCGCCGTGCGCGTGCTCCACGACGCGTTCGGATTGAGCGGAGGCTAAAGTCGAACGAGACGTGGCCGTAACCGATAGAGAGCCAAAATCAAAAGCCCGGGGGCGGGACATGGACGAAGAAGAAGCAGTCATCAACGACGGATTTTTACGGACGATCCTCGATCACGTCGCCGATCCGATCTTCGTGAAAGATCGGTCGCTCCGGTGGATCTACGCGAACAAAGCGTTTTGCGAGCTCCTCAAGCTTCCGCTCTCGGCGGTGATCGGGAAATCGCAATACGACTTTTGCTCGCCCGAAGAGGCTGACCTTTATCACCGCACCGACGTCGCCATGTTCGCCTCGGGCAACAGCGCGCCGCAAACCGACGAAGTGACTTTCCGGAATCAGGCATCTCCGCGTCGCGCATTCATGACGACGAAGGTGCCGATCCTCGATGCCGCTGGAAACGTCACGCATCTCGTGGCGGTGATCCACGAGGTCACGGCGCAACGTCAGGCGCTCGAAAAAATTCAGCTCGATCTGATGCGAAAGGAGCGTCTGACGGAGCTCGGACAGCTCGCCGGCGGCGTCGCGCACGAAATCCGAAATCCGCTGTCGGCGATCGTGAGGTCGATTTCCTTCGGCAAATCTGCGGTCTTGATCGCTCCTTCGACGATGAGGGAGATCGACGTGTACCGTCGTTCGGGCTCGCGCACGCGCGCGTAGTCGAGCAGATCACTCACGATGCGGTTCGCGCGTCGGACTTCTTCGTGGACGATCGCGACGGCATCGAGCACGTCTCTCGGCGCGTCCTTTCCGAAATGGCGCGCGAGCA
>JAICXU010000574.1 GCA_025934595.1 Polyangiaceae bacterium
GAGCTGCGACGAGCCCGCGGCGAAGGTCGGTGACGAGCACAGGATGCTGCTCGCGTGCGAGAGCACCAGGTTCATGAACGGTTGATACGCGACGAGCAGCCTGCGCTGCTTCACGACGTCGCTGTGATACGTGACGACGATGCGATGATTTGCCGGTTTTTTGGCCGCCAAATAGCTCATCACGCCCATCGGGTTCGGAAAGTGGACGTGAAGAATGTCGTAGTCGGCGTCCGAAAGGGCACGCACCATCGACGGGCAGATCGACGTCGAGGCGAGCTTCACGACCTCGCCGCAGCGACGCACGCGTACGCCGTCGATGTCCTCCACGCTGTCCGAGCGCGTCGAGCTCGACACGATCACCTCGACGTCGACTTTGGATTTCAGCTCGCCGCAGAGCTGCTGGAGGTGGCTCTCGATGCCGCCGACGTGGGGATGGTAATACTTGCCGAGCTGCAAGACCTTCATGTGGCGGGCCATGGAGTCGTCATCGGTGGGCGAAGGCTACTTCAGCAAACGCGAAACCGTCTTGAACTCCGGCGTGCCCGCGCGCTCGAGCCAATCGAAGACGACGGTTTCCGCCGGCGTCACGATGCCCCCTGCCCTTTCGCAGAGCCGCAAGCCGAGCGCGCGATTTTCTTCCGTGCGCGACGACACCGCATCGCTGACGACATACGTGGCGAATCCGTGCGCGACGAGCGAGCGCACCGTCTGAAAGACGCACACGTGCGCCTCCATGCCGACGACGACGACGGACTCGGGCGATCCCTTTTCGATCTCCGCGAGCACGCGCGGCTCTCCGATGGCATCGAACGCCATCTTTTCGATCGCGACGATACCCTTGTTTTTCAGGCGATCCGCGATCGGCGCGATCGTCGGCCCGAGCCCCTTCGGGTATTGCTCGCTCACCACCACGCGCACGCCGAGCTCGCCGGCCGCGTCGAGTAGGAGCTGCGCATTTTTCACGAGGCGGTCGAGCGCGTCCTTCGGCATCGCGGGTGCGAGCCGCTCTTGCACGTCGACGACGAGCAGCACCGACTTCGAGGGCACGAGACGTTTCATGTCTTTTCGGTCTGTCATCGGGCGAGCTGGAGGCGGAACGACTTCACGAATCTTCCCGTGTCGCTTCGCAGATCGAAGCGCACGATCGCGCGGCCGATTTCGGTTTCGGTGTCGTCGAGGAGCGTGATGGGCAGCGTCGAGATCGATTCGGCGGGCGCGAACCAGTTGAAATCTTTTTGTCCGCGCAGGCGGTAACGCTTGCTGTCGTCGCCCGTGAACGTGAAGTCGTACGGCAGACACCGCTCACGGAACGCGAGCGTGCCTTCGAGCTTCGCTTCCTTCGCGATGCCCTCGGCCGACACGGTGCCCGTGGTGGTGCAGATGCGATCGCGCAGGAAGCGGCGAAGCTTGCGTGTCTCGACCTTCAGCGTGAACTCGAGGCCGCGTTCCACGAGTGGAGCGTCGAGCAGATAAAAGCTGCCGCGCATCGTCTCGCGAAAAAAAAATCCGAGCATGCGTCAGACCTCGGGCTCTTTTTTCGAAGAGTCGGTTTTCCGCGCCACGACGAGCCGATCGACGATCTTGCCTTCTTTTGCGGCGATCGCGATCTCCTCGACGTCGTCCATCGTCACTTTTCCGTACACGATGTGCTCCGGCTCGACCACGATCGAGATCCCCGTCTCGCACATGTCGAGGCAGCTCGACGAGCACGCGCGCACGGCTCGCGCGCCGCCGACACGCAGCAGCGATTCTTTGAGGACCTTGATGATCGCCTCGGAGCCTTTTTGCGCGCACGACCCCTTGGGATGCCCTTCTTCCCGGCGGTTCGTGCAAACGAAGAGGTAACGGTCGCGGTGCGGCATGCTCGAGCCGACGAAGAATACTCTTTTTCGATTGCAACGGCGCCCCACATCGCGAGATCGTGCCGCTGTCTCGACATGGAGGAGAACGCAATGAACAAAGGTGGTCTTTGGCTCGGTCTCGGTGGAACGCTCGTGGTGAGTTGGGCGATCGCGTGCGGTGGTGGCAACGACAATCTTCCGCCGCCTCCTCCGCCTCCTCCTCCGCCGCCGGCAACCGCGACTGCGTCAGCGGCTCCAGCCATGGAGGACGCGGGCGCCGCGAAGCCGCCGCCAGCTCCGCCGGTCACGCTCACGGTGGGAACGGCGAGCCCGGATCCGACCGCGCCGCTTCCCTCTGTCGCGATCAAGGCGCCGACGAAAGGTCAGCTCATTCCGTCGGACAAAGCAGGCGATTTCGTCGTGAAGCTCGACGTGAAGAATTGGCAAACGGCGCCGGGCAGCACGCACGTGCACCTCATTCTAGATAACAAACCCTACAAGCCGATCTACGACCCGAAAGCGCCGGTGAAATTGACCGATCTCACGGGCGGCGAGCCGATCGCCGACGGCCAGCACGTGCTCGTCGCGTTTCCGAGCCGCGCGAATCACGAGTCGGTGAAGACCAAGGGCGCGCTGACGATGCTGGATTTCTACGTCGGCAAGAAGAAGGGCGATGCGACGACGGATTTGAAGAAACCGCTCCTCGTCTACAGCCGTCCGAAGGGCGTCTACAAGGGCGATCAGGGCAATCACGTTCTCGTCGATTTCCAGTTGGCGAACGACTCGCTCGCGGACGGAAAAGATCACGTGATGATCACCGTCACCGGGCCCGGCATCGAGAAGGATCTCACTGCGGACGTGAAGTCGTTCGGGGCGCCGTACTACCTCGACAATCTGCAGAACGGCTCGTACACGGTGAAGCTCGATCTCCTCGGTGCCGACGGCAAGCCCGTCCCCGGTGCGTGGAGCTCGGTGAGCCGCACGTTCTCGATCGATCATGACGCGCAACCCGACGCGATGCCGATGCCCGCACCGGCTGCTTCGTCGGCCGCTCCGGCGAGCAAGGCTCCCGCGGGCAACACGAAACCGAAGAAGTAGATCGCGCGACGATTGCGATGGAGAGCCTCCTCTGGCTCAGCATTGCAAGCGCCCTCGTCTACGCTCTTCTCGGCGGGTGCGGTCTTGCGCTTCGTATCGGTCGGCCCAAGGAGCGCGAGAACGGCGCCGCGTCGCTCGTCGGGTTCGCGCTTTGTGCATTCGCTACGGCGCGCGCCGTAGAGATCGCCTGGCCGGGTGACGCGGATCCTCTTTCGCTCGTTGCCGACGTCGCCGCGCTCGCCGCGTTCGTGGCCACGGCGCAGTTCGTCGTCATTCACGCCCGCGTGCGACATGCGCACGCGTGGATGCTCTCCTCGTACGCAATCGGCTTTTTTTACGCCGTTTGCTCGGTCGTCGGCGAGCTTCAGTGGACGCACGCGCCGAGCGAAAAGACGATCGTGCTCTCGCTCTTCGAACGACCCGCGACGCCGATCGGATGGTCTCTCTATGTCACGTCCGCAGCGGCGGCGGCGCTCTTCACGCTCGCATGCGCGAAACGATGGATGGCCGGCGCGCGTGAATCGGCGGGCACCACGTTGGGCACCGCGAGC
>JAICXU010000476.1 GCA_025934595.1 Polyangiaceae bacterium
CCTCGAACACGCGTTCGCGCGCGCAGGCGTCCGAGAGCACGGGGCGCGTGGTGACGTAACGAGCGACCCCCGCACAACCGGCGTTCGTTCCTAGCCGCACGAGCGGCGCGTCGGCGCACGTGTCGTCGGAGAACGCTTGCGCGAGCGCCGCCGCCGGCACGCACCGTAGCTGGTCGTCGACGGTCGGCGTGATCGCGCAGTCTTCGACGCGCGCGCCGTCACGCCAGCCGATGTCGACGTAGCCGTGACCTGCTGCATAGGGCCGCGTCGTGACGCCGATCGGACCCTGCCCGTTCGGATCCCACACGTAGCGCCGCAAACGAGTCTCGACATTCAGGAACGAGGATTCGAGCGCGACGAATTTCGATGGATCGATCTCCGCGCCCACGTAGCCGCCGAGCTGATCGCGCAGGACGTCGGACGGATCGCAGGCAGAGCCCGTGCGCTCGTAGACCGGAGTGCCTTCGGGCACGGTGCCGGTGACGGGATAGATGTGGAAGCGCTGATCGCAGCCGCCGACCTGATCGACCGCAGCCGCGAAGGGCACGGGATTTCCGCAGAGATCCTGATCGCAGCTCGTCGAGTGATCGCAGTGCTCGAGCGGCGTCGTGCAATTCGCATCGGCGAAGATGCCGACCTCGCCCGTCGTGTCGGGAAGACAGCGGATCGTGTCGTCTGCCGCTTGCGTGGCGCCGCATGTCACCCCGAGCGATTGATCGTAGAGCGAGAGCCGTTCGCGTCCTCCGTCGTCGTTCGTGCGCGTGAGAAATGTGAGACGCGTCGATGCGGGCTCGATCGCCGTCTTCGATCCGACGAACGTGCTCGGCGGAATCGCGGCGCCGTATTCGTAATAGGAGAGCGTCGGATCGGCGTCTTGCTGCGCGCATCCTGCTCCGCTGTACACGTGGGACAGCCCGCTCGTCGGGCTGAGGCTGTGCACCTCGAACGCGAAGCCGCACGACCCGCCGCCGGTCGGCGCGGAATAGACCAAGGTCGCGTAGAGACCGCCGGGCATCGGATCGGTGAGCGCGCATGCATTGCTCACTGTCGCTCGAGGCGCGAAGACGAGCGGGATCGTGCAAGCCGCGTCCTCGAAGAGCGACGGTGGTCCGTATCCTTGGATGTACGGAGCCGGAGGAACACAACGATCGACGCCGTCCGTCGCGTGGATGAACGTGCAGTCTTGGCCGAGCTCGTCATCGTGCCATCCGGCGAACGATCGCGCGCCGTCTTCGGTCTTCCACCAAATCGCTTTCAGACGCGTGCCGCTCTCCGCGCCCCACGCGATCGTCGCGCCATCGACGACGCTTGCATCGCTCGATCCGCCTTCGTTCGACCTGCCGCCGTCGCTCGTGGAAGACGTCCCGTCGTCGTATTCGTTGACGACATCGACGATCCCGCCGCATCCGGCGACGAGCCCGGCCACGACCGCGAAGGCCAAGACGCGCGTCATCGCCATGTCTTCATGAACGCATTGCGAGCGCGATCAGCGCGGGCCGCGCTTCAACGCGGACCCGATGGAGGCACATTGAAGAAGTCCCATGCCGGCGTGTGATTGTGCTCTTCCTCGGGCTGATTCCAAATATGGAGCGCGGCGTGTGAGCCGTCGATCGTGCCCGTCGCGTCGTCGACGACGACCGAGGTGAGATAAAGCTGCGGATGACCGAACTCGCGGATCGTCGAGAAGACGAGCCAGTAATACGTCTTCCCGCCCACATCGGTGGCGCCCGGCGCCCACTTCGGCCAGCTGTTCGAAACTCCCGGGCTCGGTTGACCGAGACACGCCGGTGGATCGTTCGCCGCGAGGCGCGTCGGCGTTCCACCTCCCGACGGAATCACCATGACCTCCGTCGCCACATTCGCGTAATTGTCCCCGTTCGGAACCGCGGGCCCGCCGGACGGCACGCGACCGAACGCGAGGAGCTTGTCTCCCGCGGGCGAGAACGTCGGATAAAATTCGCTCCACGCGGGATCGGACGCGCCCGGAACCGGCGTCGACGTTCCGCCTTGACGATCGTTGAACGGAATCGTCTTGATGTCGCCGTCGTTCGAGAGGACGGCGACGCCGTAGTTCATGGTGTTGGCCGATACGTACGCGATCGTGTTGCCATCGTGGCTGATCGCCGCCTCTCCACCTTGGCGCGGCGTCGTGCCATCGGCTTCGAGATCGCCGTTGCGCGCGAAAACTCCCCAGCCGGTGCCCGCGTACGAACCAGTGCCCGAGTATTGCGTCGTGGATGCAGCCTCGAGATCGGTCCAGATGATGTCGTTTTTCGTCGTGTCGTAGTTCGAGATGACGAGCCGATCGCCGGGCTTGAAGTGCGCGGACGACGACGACGGCAGCTGCTGCGTCTCGCGGAGCAAGAGCTGCGCGGCCGAGGGCGAGATCACCGAAGGACCGGGCTCCGTGGCAAGCCCATCGCTCGATCGCACGGAAATCCAAGCTGGAACGCCCGATCCCGCGCTCGGCGCCGAAGACGGGAGCACGTACTTTCCATCGCCCGCCGACGAATGACAACCGATACATCCCACCGTGAGCCCGGCGTCGGGCTCGTCGTCTTGCGCGGGAGTGACGACGTCGGTGACGCCTTCGTCACCGATCTGAAATCCCTTGAGCGACGCCGTCGACGTGACCCAATACACGATGCTGCCGGTGGCTTGCGCCGGCGCAATCGAAATGTCGCCGCTCGTTCCCGTCGACGGCCCGCTCGTCAGCGTTCCTGATCCATCGTCGTAGACCGCGCCTCGCACCGTCATCGTGATCGGCTCGTTTTGCACGTGCGCGGCGAGATTCGTCCACATGTCCTTCGGCATCGTCCAGCGATCCGATCGCGTGTAGACGACGAGGTCGTTCGCTTCGCGCGCCGCGTGCACGCGAATCTCGAACAGGTTTTGTCCCGTCGGAATCACGTAGCGAAATCGGGCGCGAAGCCAGTTGTTCGGAAAGAGCGTTCCGACCTCGGGCTCGAACACGCACGGACCGCCCGTCGGATCTCCCGTCGCTCCGAAGAGCGTCGGCGAATTCGTCGGCGCAGGCCCTACGACCGGCTCGCCGCCACCACCGTCGGAGGGTCCGTCGAGCACGGGCGCCGAGGGAAAATCGTTGCACGGATTGCAGACCGCGACGCTGGTCTCGCCGAAGCCGACCGCGTCGGACGATCCGACGACATCGGCGCCAGCATCACTGCCGGTGTCGAAACCACTTCCGCCCGAGTCGTTTCCGCACGCGAGAAAAAAAACGAGCGCGCCGCCGATGCCGAATCCGAGCACCGCATGACCACGAAGCTTCATGTCTCAAGGATATTCGAATGGACGCGCGGCCGCCACGTCGGCGTCGCGCATCCGTCGCGGATCACATGTGCTCGATGATGTTGTCGCCGAACTGGGAGCACTTGATCTCGGTCGCGCCTTCCATGAGGCGCGCGAAATCGTAGGTCACGCGCTTCGATCCGATGGCGCCGTTCACGCCTTTCAAGACGAGATCGGCCGCTTCGGTCCATCCGATGTGACGCAGCATCATTTCGCCGGAGAGAATGACCGAGCCGGGATTCACTTTGTCGAGGTCGGTGTATTTCGGCGCCGTGCCGTGCGTGGCTTCGAAGACGGCGTGACCGGTGACGTAGTTGATGTTGCCGCCCGGCGCGATGCCGATGCCGCCGACCTGCGCGGCGAGCGCGTCGCTCAAGTAGTCGCCGTTCAAGTTGAGCGTCGCGATGACGTCGAACTCTTTCGAGCGCGTGAGGACTTGCTGCAGCGTGATGTCGGCGATGGCGTCCTTGATGACGAGACCTGCGCCCGGCTTGCCTTCCGGAATCTTGCACCAGGGTCCGCCGTCGACCTCGACCGCGCCGAACGCTTTTTTCGCAAGCGCATATCCCCAATCGCGAAACGCGCCCTCGGTGTACTTCATGATGTTGCCCTTGTGCACGAACGTGACGCTCTTTCGCTTGTTGCGAATCGCGTAGCTGATCGCGCTGTGCACGAG
>JAICXU010000004.1 GCA_025934595.1 Polyangiaceae bacterium
ATTTTCGCTTGCGCGACCTTCTGCATGATCGCGGGCTTCGGCGCGACCATGACGGTCATCGTGCGACCTTCCATCATCGGACGCGATTCGACGTTCGCGATGTCTTCGGTTTGCGAGACGACCCACGTGAGCTGCTCTTGCGCCTTCTCCGGGTGCGTGATTTCGCGGCCGCGGAAGCGCACGGTGAACTTGACCTTGTGGCCCGCCTCGACGAAGCGACGCGCGGCACGTGTCTTGAAATCGAGGTCGTGCTCGTCCGTTTTCGGACGCAGCTTGATCTCCTTGATTTCGACGACGGTCTGCTTTCGCTTCGCCTCGCCCGCTTTCTTCTTCTCTTCGTACTTGTACTTTCCGAAGTCCAAGATCTTGCAGACCGGCGGATCGGCCTTGGGATTCACCTCGACGAGGTCGAGCCCCTGCTCTTGCGCCATGCGCATGGCCTCGTGCGTTTGCAGCACGCCGAGCATGTCGCCGTTGGCGCCGATCACGCGAACTTCGGGAACGCGGATGCGGTGGTTGACTCGAATTTGAAAACCGCGTTGCTGTTGGCGCGGATCGAAGCGGGGACGGCCCATTGCCATGTGCGAAAACTGACCTCCTGAGATGAGTAGCGCGCAAACGAGACGCGCGTCCTCGGTTGTAGAATGCAGGTATTCGGTGCCTGCGTACGTGAAGGGGGCGAATCATGGCCAGCGGATGACCGTGCCGTCAACCGGTGAAGGGCCATCCGAAGCGCTTTTTTGCGTCTTTTTTCGTCAAAATGGGGCGGTTTGGGCCTTATTGGCCGCCGTCCGCGTCTCGGTGGGCGATGCGAGCTGGATCTCGACCCGGCGATCGCCCGGCCATTCTTGCGGGTCAGCGTGGGCTTCGTGCTTGCCGATCGAGTCGGTGACCACGCGCGCCGGGTCGATGCCGTTCGCGACGAGATACTTCTTCACGCGGTCGGCGCGATCGCGTCCGAGCTTGATGTCGTAGTCCTCGGTGCCGCGCGGATCGGTGCGTCCGATGAGCATGATGTCCTTTCCGCGGAGCGGTCCCGTGCGCATGCAATCGACGAGGTTCTGCATCGACGGCTGCGACTGCGTGTCGGGCATCGCGGAGTCGAACGAGAAGAACGGATCGGGACCTTTGCAGACGGCGGCGACCGTGCTCGTCTCCCACATGGAGTAGAGCGTGCCCGTTTCGTTGCGAGCTTCGTAGTGCCCGAGATTCGGTGCACGCGGCGGGTTCACGGGTTTTTCGAGCCCAACCGCGGGGCTCTGCGGAATGGTTTGCGGCGTCGTGGTGGTGCAGGCTGCTACGCCGAGACACATCGCGACGACGCTCGAGAAAATAAGAGGTTTCATGGTGTCCTCACTTGTGCCCTTAGCGCGCCAACTTGCGCGCGTCCTGGGCAAGGAGGACATCAAGCATGAAGGATGCCGCCGTCCTTCAGGGCTTTGCGCGCGATCGCGATGCGCTTCACGTTTTCGAGGTTGACCGCGATCAGCACTAGGCTCGCGATCGAGAGCCCTCCGCAAAAGAGGCCGCCCACCGAGCCGGTCAGTAACGCGAAGAGCGACGCGATCGCGGAGATCGGACATACGACGAGACCCGCGATCCACGCCGTCATGCTTCCGCGCACGAGCCCACGGGCGACGATGAACCCGCCGACGCCGACCGCGAGATGCGCGAGCTCGAGAGAAATGGCGACGCCATTTTGATAGACGGCGAGCAGGAGACGCAGAGCGAAGAGGATCATGAACGCCGACGCCATGACCTGGACGAAGACCGCCGCCTTCAGCAACATCGGCGGAAGGGATTGCACGAAGAGATCGGCTTGATCTTCGTGACCGAGATCGATCTTTTTTCCCGACGTCGACGCCGCGCCGCTCGCCGGCGGTGAGTAGGGATTGTGGTTCGACATCGCGGATCCCTCGAAAAAAAAGCGGCGAACGGAGATTGGCTAGCTGGCTCGCGTCGTCTTCGCGGGGCGTGATTCGCCGATCAGTTTTTCGATGAACGCATCGAGCGGGATGGCGCCGAGCTCGCCCGCGTCGCGCGAGCGCACGCCGACCGATTGCGTTTCTTGTTCTTTTTTTCCGACCACGCAGATGTACGGAATGCGTTGCAACCGCGCGTTGCGAATTTTCGCGCCGAGCTTGTCGCTCGAGAGATCGCTGACGACGCGGAGGCCTTTCTCTTTCATCTTCGCCACGACCTCGTTCGCGTACGGATTGAGATCTTCGTGGACGGTGACGACGCTCACTTGCTCCGGCGCGAGCCACGCGGGGAAGTTTCCGCCGCAGTGCTCGAGGTACACGCTGAAGAAGCGCTCGAGCGATCCGAGCACGGCGCGGTGGAGCATGACGGGACGATGCGCAGCGCCGTCCGACGCCGTGAACGAGAGATCGAAGCGCTCGGGCAGGTTCGGATCGTATTGGATGGTGCCGAGCTGCCAGCTGCGTTTCAGCGCGTCGAGGACGTGGAACTCGACCTTGGGTCCGTAGAACGCGCCTTCGCCTTCGGCGATCTCGAACTCCAAACCCGCCTTTTTCAAGCCATCTGCGAGCGCGTTCTCGGCGATGGTCCAGAACTCGTCCGAGCCGATGCGCTTGTCGGGACGCGTCGCGAGCTTGACGTCGAACTTCTCGAAGCCGAACGTCGTGTAGGCCTCACGCACCATGTCGATGAACGTCTCCATCTCGGAGGAGACCTGCTCGACCGCGCAGAAGATGTGCGCGTCGTCTTGGCAAAACGAGCGCACGCGCGCGAGACCGTGGACGACGCCACCGCGCTCGTAACGATGCAGGCGTCCGAAGTCCGCCATGCGCCACGGGAGCTCGCGATAGCTGCGACGACGCGATCCGAAGATCACGCAGTGGCTCGGACAGTTCATGGGCTTGAGGCCGAACGAATCCTGTCCGAGATCGTCGAGAACTTTTTTGACGGCGGTCGCGGCGTTGCCTTCGAGCTTGCCGGATTCGATTCCCGCCCTGACATCCTCGAACATGTCCTCGGTCCAGAGCCGGTACATGTTCTCGTTGTAATTGCCGAGGTGACCGCTCGTGCGAAAGAGCTTCGGATCGAACGCTTGCGGCGTGATCACCTCGTCGTAGCCGTAGCGCACGTAGAGATCGCGCACGTACGAGACCATTGCATTATACACGTATGCGCCGCGCGGCAGGAAAAACGGCATCGCCGGTGCGATCGGATCGAAGTGGAAGAGGTCGAGCTCTTTGCCGAGCTTGCGGTGATCACGCGCCTTCGCCTCCTCGACTTGTTTGAGATACGCGTCGAGCGCTTTCTGCGAGTTGAACGCGGTGCCGTAAATGCGCTGCAGCATCGGATTGCGCTCGTCGCCGCGCCAGTACGCGCCGGCCACGCTCGTCAATTTCACCGCGCCCAAAAATCCGGTCGACGGCACGTGCGGGCCCGCGCAAAAATCCACCCACTCGCTCTCCGGCTTTCCGTGACGATAGAGCGTGAGCGTTTCTTCCATCGGGCGACGCTCGATGATGTCGACTTTGTACTTCTCGCCCATCTTCGTGAAGAGCTCGATCGCTTTGTCGCGCGCGATGACCTCGCGACGAAACGGCGTGTTCTCCGCCGTGATCTCTTTCATGAGATTTTCGATCTTCGCGAGATCCTCTTCCGAGAACGTGCCGCCGCCGGCTTTGTCGAAGTCGTAATAGAAGCCGTCTTCGATGGCGGGGCCGATGGTGACTTGCGTGCCGGGAAAGAGGCGCTGCACGGCGTCGGCCATGACATGGGCGGTCGAGTGACGAATGACCTCGAGGCCGAGCTTCTCGTTCGCGCGCACCGCTTTGATCGTCGCGCCTTCTTGCAAAAGAGAGACATCGATCGGCGTATGAAAATCCGTGAGCTTGCCGTCCACGGTGACGGCGACGACGTCTTTGTCGATCGGTCCTTTTTCCGAGAGGATTTCGCGCGCGGTTTTCAGATTTTGGCTCATGGCGTGAGGGCGCGACTCTAGCATTTCAGCAGCTCGCGGGCTCTCGGCGCGGATCTCGTCGGAACGCCGTTGACACGTTTCGTGCCGTGATCACATTCATGGCATCGAAAGGCGCGGCAACGAATCCCCTGTTTTTTACGGGTGATCGTCGCTGTCAGCGCTCGCACGTACGTCCACGCGTACGTGGTCGCGCGCATGCCTTTCCTCGTGTCCCCACCCATCGACCGGTCCGATTCGGACCAGGAGGTCATTCGTCATGCTCGCCCGTTTCAACGATTTCGACTCCACGTTTTCCGTTTTCGATTCGCTCTTCGAAGGGTTCGGCTACCGAGCCGCCCACGCGAACGACGACTGGCGCCGCCTTCGCGTCGAAGAGACGAAAGACGCGCTGCTCGTCACGCTCGACGTTCCCGGAATGAACGAAAAAGATCTCGCGGTGGAGCTTCACGAGGGCATCCTCACGATTCGCGGTGAGCGAAAAACGGAGAGCCCGGCGGAAGAACGAATCGCGCGCGCGGCCGGCCTCAAGTTCGAGAAGAGCTTCTCGCTGCCGTACGAGGTCGATCCCGAGACGTCGTCCGCAGACGTGAAAGACGGCGTGCTCACGCTGACATTGCCGAAAATTCCCGCCGCGAAACCGAGAGCGATCGCCGTGAAATCGGCCGCCCCGCCCGCCGCGGCGGAGCCTCCCGCGATCACGTCGAAGTAACCCGCGCGGGCAGGTGTGCGAGGTCGATCGGGTTGCCGTCGGCCAGCGTCATCGCATGCTCGAGCGCCCACGCGACCTCGTGCGCGTTGCCCGGGAACGGATACTTCGAAATTGCCTCCCACGCGCGAGGCTCCATCAGCGGGATCTCGCGCTCGCGAGGCGTCATCCGTGCGAGGAGCTCGACGACGAGCGGCAACAGATCGAGCGGCCGCTCTCGCAGCGGCGGCACGAAGAGGCTCATCGCGTTCAATCGAAAGTAGAGCGGCTCGAGGAACGAGTCGCCATGCGCCATCTTCGCGATGCTCTTTCGTGCGATCGCGACGATCCGCACGCCGTCAGGTTTCCATTCGCCGTTGCGGCGCGCCTGCGTTCCCGGTTCTTGAATCACGCGAAGCAGGCTCGACTGTGCGCTCACCGGCAGCGTGTCGATGCCGTCGAGGACCAACGTGCCTCCCATCGCACGACGAAACCAATCGTCGCGGCTCGTCGCGCGCGCGGGTTGGGAGAGCTCGCGAAGCTCGGTCTCGAGCATCAAGTCCGGCAGTGAGCTGCACGGCACGATCACGAAGGGCCCATTTTTCCGGTATCCGTGCTCGTGAAGAACGCGCGCGAGGCTCTTTTTTCCGGTGCCGCGCTCACCGGTGAGGAGCACCGAGACGTCGCCCTGCGAAAGCGTCTCGATCTGCTCGAGGAGCTTCTGCATCTGCGAGGACTCGGCCACGATCCGGGCGCCGGCGCGACGCGCGGTTTGTGTCGCGCGAATTTTTTCGAACGCGCGACGAAGCGTGAACCGCTCTGCGATCGGACGAATGATGCGGTCGACGAGCTCGTCGGGATCGAACGGCTTCGTGACGTAGTCGACGGCGCCGTCCCGCAACGTTCCTACCGCGTCCGGAATTTTTCCGAACGACGTCATGATGATGACGGCAGTGCGTGGCGCCACGCACCGCACGCGTCGAAAGAGCGTGAGGCCGTCGAGCTTCGGCATGTGCACGTCGCAGATCGCGACGTCGAATTTTTTCGTGTCGACGAGCGTCGCGGCTTGCTCGCCATCGGAGGCCTCGGTCACGGTGTGTCCTGCGCGACCGAGGGCCTCGGCGACGGCCTGCCTCACGTTGTCGTCGTCTTCGGCGATGAGCACTTCGAGCATGGATGGCCTTTGCTTCCTCCCGCCTCGGGAGGATGGATTCGTCCTCTGCAAAGGCCCTGCCGTTGGCCTCGTCCTCGCATTCGACCTACTTTCATGAGGGTGACGCGCCTCGATGACCGAGAAGCGTTACCCATCCGAAACGAAGGGCTCATGGACGGCAAAGACGCGCGTTACTCCCGGCGACTGCTCATCGCATTCGCGATGGTCGCTCTCACCTTCATCTTGGGGACGCTCTACGAGAATTGGCGCACGCTGGAGATCGGCGCGCAGACGCAGACGGTCGCCAAGAACGCCCTGCCCAGCATGGAGCACCTCAGCGCCGCGGACGATGCGCTGCGCGACATCGAGGTGGCGAGCTCGCATTACGTGAGCCTCGGGCCCGAGCGACGCGCGGAGGCGCGCACCGAGATCGGTCACAAGTTGCACGCGATCGATACCGAGCTCACCGCGTACTTGAATCTCGAAGCGTTCCCCGGCGAGCGCGATCTCTACGCGCAGACGCCGGGGCTGCTCCGCACCGTCGACGACAGCCTACGTCACATGTACGACGAGGCCGAGGACGGCCACGCGGATGCCGCGCAGAAAATCGCGGAAAATGAGCTCCGAAGCGCGATCGAGATGGCGGTCGACGACATGCAGCGCCTCATCGCGTTCAACACGACGCACGTCTACGAGAGCACGAGCCGCATCGACACGCTGCGCGAGCGCACGGCCGAAACGGCGATCGCGCTCGACGGTCTCGCCGTCCTCGTCGCGATCGGCGCGATGGTGTGGGTGCTGCGTCTGTTCCGCGTGCACACGCGACTGCTTCGCGAGCACGGCGAGCTGCTCGAACGGCGAGCCAATGAGCTCGAGATGTTCGGGAAACGCGTCGCGCACGATCTCTTGAGCCCGCTCTCTGCGCTCACGTATTGTCTCGGCGCGTTCAAGCGCGCGAGTGAATCGGACCCGCAGCTGCAAGATGCGATGACGCGCGCGCGCACGTGCGTGCAGCGTGCGCAGACGATGGTCGACGGCATCTTCGAATTCGCGCGAGCGGGCGGCAGGCCGGATTCGAATGCCCGCACCGACATTCGCGAGGCGATCGAGCAAGTCGCCGAAGAAGTGCGCGCGTCCGATTCCCGCGATCGCCCCGACATCGATATCGACGCGCCCGACGCAGGCAAAGCCGCGTGCAGCCGCGGCGTGCTCGTGAGCTTGCTCACGAACTTGATGCGCAACGCGACGAAATACATGAACGACAGCCCGATGCGAAAAATCGCCGTGCGCGTGCGGCCCCATCACGATGGCCTCGTACGGATCGAAGTCGAAGACACCGGGCCCGGCATCGCGCGCGAGCTGCGGGACGCCATCTTCGAGCCGTACGTGCGCGCGGAAGGTGCGACGCAACCCGGGCTCGGGCTCGGTCTCGCGACGGTGAAACGTCTCTGCACCGCACACGGCGGGGAGGTCGGCGTGCGCTCGACCTTGGGACGTGGATCGACCTTCTGGTTCACGATGCCGCGTCCGAAAGAAGACGACGTCGAGGAAGCACCGCCAAGCTCGCTTCGCGTCCGTCGCATCGGCTGATCGCAACGAATCGCGCTATTATTTACGGCATTTCGTCGTCGAGATCCGAATCCGAGATCGCGTGCGCGCGGAGCTTCTCCCATAGATTTTTCCGCGAGATGCCGAGCAGGTCCGCCGCGCGCGCGCGCTTGCCGCCTGCGATCGCGAGCGCTTTCAAGAGATGCTCGCGCTCGGCCTGCTTCAAGACGGTCGCGAGCGACCCGATGCTCGCCGGCGTACCCGCGCCGCGCACCGCCGCCGACGCGCGCACGATGTCCTCGGGGAGATGCTCGAGATCGATCGCGCCGCCGCCGGAGAGCACCGCCGCATGCTCGACGGCGTGGGCGAGCTCGCGCACGTTTCCGGGAAATGGATAGGCGGTGAGCGCTTGCCACGCGCGGAGCGAAACGTCCGGTGCTTTCGATTTCGCGCCCGCGTGCTTGCCGAAAAAATAATTGAGGAGCAGCGGCAAGTCGCCCGGACGATCGCGAAGCGGCGGAACGTGAAGCCCGATGACGTTGAGGCGGTAATAGAGATCCTCGCGGAAACGACCTTCCGCGATCGCTCGCTTCAAATCGCGATTCGTCGCCGAGACGATGCGCACGTCGACTTTCACGCTGTGATTCGTGCCGAGCGGCTCGACCACGCCTTCTTGCAGCACGCGAAGAAGCTTGGCTTGCGCCTGAAGAGGCATCTCGCCGATCTCGTCGAGGAAGAGCGTGCCGTGATGCGCGGATTGAAAGCGCCCTTCCCTCTTCTTGACCGCGCCCGTGAACGCGCCGCGCTCGTGTCCGAAGAGCTCCGCCTCGAGGAGCGTCTCCGGGAACGCCGCACAGTTGACAGCGACGAACGGCGCAGAGGCTCGGGGGCTCCGCGCATGAATGCGACGCGCGACGAGCTCTTTTCCGGTGCCGCTCTCACCCGTTACGAGCACGGCCGCATCGCTTGCCGCGACCATGGAAATGCGCTCGAGCAACTTCGTCACCGGCGGCGAGGCCCCGATGATTTCGGCGTCTTTTCCCGCGGAAAGCTGCGCGCGTGCATCTTCGAGAGCGCGCTCGAGCGAAATTTTTTCTTCGATGCGACGAACGCGAATCACGAGCTCGTCGACGTCGAACGGCTTCACGAGATAATCGAACACGCCTTCCTTCAGCGCCTCGACCGCGTTCGCCACGCTCGCGAACGACGTCATCATGATGACCTTCGTGCTCGGCGCCGCCCCTTTCACATGACGAAACACCGCGCGGCCGTCCGCCTTCGGCAAGCGCAGATCGGTGATGACGATGTCGAACGTCGTGGACGACACGCGCTCGATCGCGATCGCGCCGTCTGCGGCCTCGGTGACGACATGGGACGCATCGGCGAGCGCGCGCACGACTTCGCGCCGAACGTCGGCGTCGTCTTCCACGACCAAGATGCGGAGCACGTCGAGATCTTACTCCGCGGCTGGCGGCGAGGCGCGCAGGTTACCGATCGGTGACGGTGTTACCGGAGCGAAACGTCTCTCGACTTCGTTTTTTGCGACGCGAGCCGCCCGCTCGTGCGGCATGGACGATGCACTCGAAGCCGGCGTGCTCGTCTTTTTGTTCGCGTCATCCGCTGCCGTTCTCGAAAGAAAAACATGCCTCGATTGCGGGGAGACGCAGGCACGCGTTCGGCGATCGAGAAACGACGGCTCGGCGAGGTGTCGCCGCTGCGGCGGCGATCTCGATCCTACGTACGCCGTTTCGAGACCGCGCGGCCCGGTGGGGCGTCGAGCTCGGGGTAGCGCCGAAAAATGCCGTCCTCGTTGAAAGGAATGCGGCGAGGCGACGTGAAATAGCTCGTGAGCTTGGGATCGTTCCACACGCGATCGTGGAGAGCGATGGTCTTCGGGTACTTTGCGCGCGCGGTCTTCATCGCTCCCGGGAACGCGTAGAGCAACCCGGCGATCGCCTGGAAGAGCGAGAGATCCGCATACGTCGTTTTCTTTCCGACGAGAAACGTGCCGCCGTTCCTTTTCAGATTCGTCTCGAAGTAGCTCATGAATTTCGGGATGCGCGTCTGCACGAACTCGCGAGAGCGCTTCTTCGCTTCGCTCTTCTGATCTTCGTAATAGAGGCCGGCGCCGACCGGATGATGCGTCTCGTGCGCTTCCGCGACGAGGTCCGCGATCGTGAGCTGATGTTGGTGCGCAATCACGCGGCTCGCTTCGTCCTTCGGAACGAGACTGAGACGCGGCGCCAGGTAGAGGAGGATGTTCGACGTCTGCGCGATGACGAGCTTGCCGTGCCGCAAGAAAGGCGGCGCGAACGGCGTCGCTCCCGGCTTCCGACCGGCGAGGAAACGCATCAACGAAACGACGCCGCCTTTTTTTTCGGACCGCGCGACGTCGACGTACGGAACGCCGGAATGCTCGAACGCGAGGCGTACGAATTCGCCCCGCCCTTGAATTCCCGGCCAATAAAAGAGCTCGTAGCGTGCGGATGCCATGCCCACCGAGTAGACTCCGCGGCATGCTCGGAGCAAGATCCTTCGTCGCTTCTGCTTTCGTCCCTTTCGCGCTCGCCCTCGCGAGCGGTGGTGCGGGTTGCAGCTCGGGCGACGACAGCGCGACGGCGACCGGCGACGCGGGCGGTGGGAGCGACGCGATCGCGTCAGGTGATGGCACGACGAACGGAGGCGACGCGGCATCGGCGGCAGACGCGTCGCTCGTCGAAAAACGTCCCTACAACTTCCACGTCCCTACGAGCTACGACGCATCGAAGCCGACGCCGCTCGTCATCATGCTGCACGGGTACAGCGCGTCGGGGGCGCTGGAAGAAAGCTATTTTCAGCTCACGGCAACGTCGGACGCGAACGACTTTCTCTACGCCTATCCGGACGGCACTCCCGACGCATCGGGCAAGCTGTTTTGGAATGCCGACGACGCGTGCTGCAACTTCGGCAACCTTCCCGTCGACGACGTCGCCTATGTCAGCGCGATCATCGACGACGTCGAGAGCAAGTACAACGTCGACGCGAAGCGTGTGTTCGTGATCGGACATTCGAACGGTGCGTTCATGTCGCATCGCCTCGCGTGCGATTTGTCCGATCGCATCGCCGCGATCGTCGCGCTCGCGGGCGCCGTGTGGAACGACCCCTCGAAATGCAATCCCACGAGCAAGGTGTCGGTGCTCGACGTGCACGGTGATGCAGACACCACCATCCTTTACGGAGGTGGCGCGGTCGCGACCGGCGAGCCGCCGTATCCGAGCGAAGCGCAGACGATGTCGACATGGGCAGGGAAAAATGGCTGTACGGGCGCGCTCACCGACAATGGCCAGACGCTCGATCTCGATACGGGCATCGCCGGATCGGAGACGAGCGAGTCGTCGACGACGAGCTGTCCCACGGGCATCGACGTCGAGCTGTGGACGATTCACGGCGGCGGACACATTCCCGCGCTCGCACATCCCACGTGGGGTGATTCGGTGTGGGCCTTCATGAAGGCGCATCCAAAACCGTGAGATTGTCGAGATTCCGCGAACGGATTGCGGAGTCGCTCTATCATCCGATCGTGACGTGAAGAAACGCTACGGACGCTACGAGCTCGGCGACAAAGTCGCCGAGGGTGGAATGGCCGTCGTGCACAAGGCGCGCCTTTACGGGGAGGCCGGCTTCGAGAAGACGGTGGCGCTCAAGATTCTATTGCCGCGTCTCGGCTCGGATCCGACGTATCAAAAAATGTTTCTCGACGAAGCGCGCATCGTCGCGCGGCTCGATCATCCGAACCTCGTCGAGGTCTATGATCTCGGCAAAGACGGTGACGATCTCTACATGGCGATGGAGCTCGTGGTCGGACGCTCGCTCGCCGAGATCCGCGACGTGTGCAATGCGAAGGGCGTGCGTATTCGCGGAGATCTCGTCGCGTGGATCGGAGCGCGCGTCTCGGAAGGACTGCATCACGCGCACGAGATGAAGGACCCCGCGACGGGCGCGCCGCAAAGTCTGGTGCATCGCGACGTGAATCCCTCGAACATCCTCATCACGTTCGACGGCCAAGTGAAGCTCATCGACTTCGGCTTGGTGCACGCGACCGACCGGCTGTCGAAGACGAGCACCGGGATCGTGAAAGGAAAGCTCGCGTATTTGTCGCCGGAGCAAACGATGGGACGCGTGGTCGATCGACGCTCCGATCTTTTCTCGTTGGGCGTCACGCTTTGGGAGCTCTCCGCGGATCGGCGCCTCTTCAAAGAGGAGGTCGACGAAGAGACGGTGCGCCGCGTTCGCGATGCGATCGTCGAGGACCCCACGACGTTCATTCCCGATTACCCGTCGCTCCTCTGGCTCGTCTTGAAACGGGCGCTCGCGCGCGATCCGGACGAGCGTTACGCGACAGCAGCGGATCTGGCCCGTGATCTCGATGGCGTGGCGCGCGTCGAAGGATCGATCCTGCAGGCAGCGACGCTGGCGGACATCATGCGCGTGCTCTTCGCATCGGGACCAGCGACATCGACGTTCCTCGTGCCCACGAATCCGCCGGTGCCGCTCGTGATTCCGACGCCGTCGGCGGAAAAGACGCTCGTGAAGCGCCCGCGCCCGTGGACGCAGTTGGCGGTGTTCGCCGTGCTCGTGCTCACGGTGCTGCTCGGCGGCATCGCGTTGGGGCTCGCGATGGCGAAACCGTGAGAGCCGGGGTGTGATAGCAAATGCGCATGCGAACGCGTTCGACGCCGAGACCTTTTCGTCTCTCGACCCTCCTCGCAGCGGCGACGTTGTCGTCGATCGCGTGTGGTCCGCCGACCAAAAATACGCCGATCGAGGACATTCCGAAGCTCACGTCACTCGCGGACGTGATGGACAATCAGGCGACCGTCGCCGATCCCCAGATGAAGAAGGCGGGACAGGCGACCTATGACGATGCGGATTGGGCGGCGTTCCAAAATCTGTCGACACGACTTCAGGTGACGGCGAAGAAGGCGAAGGATTTTTCGAAGGGACCGGGCTTCGACGCGCTCGCCGATCAGCTCGCCGCGAAGGCGAAAGATCTCGGCGATGCGGCGTCGGCAAAAGACGCTGCGAAGGCGAGCACGGCGCTCACCGAGATGAAGGCGACGTGTAAGAGCTGCCATTCGCAGTACCGCTGATCTCGCGGACCCGAAAGAAATCGCCCGCGTCGGGTCGACGCGCAGCGCGCGTGAAACGACTATCTCACTGCACGATCGCGCCGCGCGTGATCGCGACGTCGATCGTCTCGCCACCGCGTAGCACCGTGATGCCGACGACGGTGCCGGGGTCACCGCGCAGCTCTTGAATCGCATCGGCAAGCGAGAGACCCTCGATTTCTTCACCGTCGATGCGCACGATCCGATCGCCGGCTTTCAGTCCGATGAGATCGGCAGGATTGCCCGGTAAAATCCCTCCAATCGTGATTGCGTTTCCGACAGACCGAAGGTTCGCACCGATGCCGGAGAGCTCGAAGCCGCCGCCCTTCGTCAGCATGATGTCTTTCGTCATCGTGGCGCCGGAAGCGACCCTCAAACCCGGCACGAGCTTCGTTTTGTAACCATCTTCGTGCGCGCTCACGGTGAAGAGACCGGCGGGCGCGCCTTCGAGTCGATAGTGGCCGGACGAATCGGTCTTGGCGAACGCGTCGCTCTCCGCAACGTCGCTCACGAAATCGAACCGCAGCTCTACATCGGCGAGTGGCTGGTTGTCGGCGTCGACCACGCGGCCTTCGACGACGCCGCCGGGCGGGATCGCGATCGTCACGCCGTCCGTCGTGGCGCCGCTGCGCACGACGATCGGGCTCGATCGTGCCGGCGGCCGATCTGCCGTCGTGGCGGTGAGCACGTAGGTTCCGGGAACGAGGTGCTCGAGGCGGAACGCGCCGCGCCCGAACTCCTGCGCGCTTCGCGGCGCCGCGTTCTGGCCGTGAAGAGGAACGAACGACTCGACGCCGACCGAGAATGCATCCACCGCGGCGCCGCGATCGTCGACGACGAAGCCCGCGATCGCGCCCGGTGCTCCGAGACGTAGCGAGAGACGACGACCTTCGAGGATCGAAACCGTTTCACTCGGCGCCATCGCGTCGTGCGTCGCGAACGCGTCGCAGCCGAGGGTCGAAGGCGGGAGCCGGAACCCGCCGTCGTCGCCGCTCTCGACGCGCGTCTCGAGAGAAGTGCCTTCGCACGCGACGATTTGCGCGTGGATCTTGTCACCGTCGGCGTCGACGACGTCGCCTTCGATCGGCGGCGCAGCGTGGAGCACGATGTGAAGAGAGGGTTCGGGCCCTTCTTCTCGAGGCTCCAGCACGACGTGAGAAGCTCGGTATCCACTCGCAACGGCCACGACAGCCGTGGCGTCGAACGGGACCGCGCCAAATCGGAACGTGCCCGCGGAGTCGGCGGTCACACCCGCCACTTCGAACGGCGCGCCCTCGATCGATAGCGATGCGCCCGCGATCGCGTGACCGTCGTCGCCGTCGAGGACTTGTCCGCTGATGCCCGCGGGCGCGAGCACGAGGGTCAGATCGATCGCGACATTCGAAACGGAAACCTCCGCGCTGCGGACCGCGCCTTCCGGATCGTGCTCGGCCTCCACGCGAACGCGTCCGTTTGCGAGGTGATCGAACGCGAAGTGTCCCGCAGAATCCGTCGCCGTTTCCGCCACGGCACGCGAACCCGAAATCACGTGGACGTGCGCGCCATTCACGGCGTCGCCACTCGAAGTGAGGATGCGACCTTCGAGCTGCACGACGCGCGGGGCCGTCGGCACCGGCATCGAAGATGCCGACGAGACTTCGATGGGATGCGTCTCGATCGTGCGAGGACGCATCCGATCACGGACGAGAAGGACGACGCCGATCACACCGGCGAAAAGAAGCGCCGCAAAGGCGATACGGCGAGCCCACGATGTCACGCGATTTGATCTACGACGTTTCGGTCTCGTGCGCCGGAGCCGTGAACACAGGAGTGTGGTTGGATCACACCATGGCGTGCGATGGCGCGAGCCTCTCGCCTACGTTCCGTCTGTTCCTGATACGAAACTCTCGCTGCTCGTCACAGGTATGCCTCGTGCTAAGCGGAGGCGTATGAAGCGAGTCGCCGCGCTCCACGCCATCGTGGCGGTCGGCGCGCTGTTGCAAAGTGCCGGCTGTCGGAACATCTTCGACGACCCAAGTGAGTGCGCGATTTCCGCCGACCCCCAAGGGCCACAGTTGGTTCCCGCCACGTTGGCCGATATCGCAGACGGCGTGGAGGCGCTCATCGAAGTCCAAGACGGATACGTGAGTCTTACGCTGACGCCCAACGGCGATGAGAGCCAGTTTCCCGTCGGCTACGACCCTTCGCGATGTCCACAGCTCTCGGCGACGGGCACGCTCAATGGCGTGGCGATGTTGGCGAGCTCGCCCGAGCCAGTGCAGCAAGAAGCCCGCTGTTCCAATTCATACCTTTGCGCGTCGCCTTCGTTCAGGAGCTCGCGTCCGGTTCCGACCACGAGCACGATGGATTTCGTTCTGACGGATTCGAGCGGCTCTCACGAGGTGAAGATCGCGTTGCCGCCCGCGTCCATCAACGGCGCCGACGTTCTCGCGCCAAATCATGTCGCGTCGGTCACCTTCTCCGATCCCAGCGGTACGCCGAACCTCGTCGTCGTCGGGGCGCCTGAAGTCGGCGTCGTGTTCGCCGATCTCACGCCACTCGTGCAGCCGACCGCGAATGGATTTTCGTTCGTGATGCCGTCGACCGACCTGAGCGTGAGCTCTTCGAACCTCGTCGATCCGGATTGGGACGCTGGCGCGAGCTCGTGTGGTCTCGGAGGTGCGACGCTTCCCTGCAACGCCGCGCTCGAGATCAGGTTCCCCGCGCTGTTCGAAAAATGCGACTTCGCGAGTTGCCTCGTGCCGGACGACTCGAGCTCCTACGGCGCGCCGTCCGGCACGGTGCTCTTGCCGGTAACGTTGGCGGTCGGCGCCGATGCAGCCGCGGGAGCTGTCGACGCGTCCGACGGCGGGTGATCGACGTCGTAAGCGGAATCGCGCAGAGGTTTCCTCTGAGCGCGTTCGTCACATATTTTTTTCGAGCTGCGGCATTCGCTCTTTGAGGCGGGCCACGAGCTTTTGGAAATCGTAGCGCTCCGGTCGTCCCTGCTCGGGCTCGCATGCGATGTCGTAGGCGGCAGTGGCCGCGCGCTTGCGGAGCGGCTCCGGCAGGCCGAGCTTGTCGCCGAGATCCTTCAGCGTCGTTCGCTCGCTCGTCGAGAGCACGCCGTCGAGCTGTGCGAACCATGCCGCGAGCGAATACGTGAGGACTTGCTCCCACTCGGAGAGGCCGCCGACATCGGCGTCATCGAGCGTCGTCGTCTTCGTCTTCGCCGCTTTTTCGATTTCGGCGACGTCGTCCTCGCCGAGTCCCGCCTCTTTCGCCGCACGCACGAGACCGATGGATTCGATCTTCTGCAGCGAGCCGTCGACCCAACCTACTGCCGCGAGTGCCAAGAAGCTTTGCTTCGGGAGCTTGAACGCCATGCCCCGAGGCTACGGAAAACCGGAGGATTATGCACCTGCCGAAAGCGAGTTACCCTCCGCCCATCATGGCCCACGCGAGAATGATGGATTTTCCGCTCACGCTCACGCATCTCTTCGATCGCGCGCGCCGGTATTTTCCGAAGGGTGAGGTCGTCTCGCGATTGGCCGACGGCACGCTGCATCGCACGACGTACGGCGAGATCGCGCGGCGCACGCTCCTCCTCGCGAGCGGCCTCTCGAAGCTCGGCGTGAAAAAAGGCGACCGCGTCGCGACGCTCGCGTGGAATCACTATCGGCATCTCGAAACGTATCTCGCCGCGCCGTGCATGGGCGCGACCTTGCACACGCTCAACTTGCGGCTTCATCCCGACGAGATCGGGTACATCGCGCGTCACGCGGAAGATCAGATCGTCATCGTCGATCATTCGCTCCTCCCGCTCCTCCAAAAATTTCGCGCCCACGTGCCTTCGATTCGAAAAGTGATCGTGATGGCGGACGGTCCCGGAAAAGCGCCCGACAGACCCGAGGCGAGCGCGGAGCTCGATTACGAGGCGGTGATCGCGTCGGGCGATCCGAAATACGAATTTCCCGAGGTGGGTGAACGTGACGAAGCTGCGCTTTGTTACACGTCGGGCACGACGGGAAATCCGAAGGGCGTTCTTTATTCGCATCGCTCGATGACGCTGCACACGCTCGCGACGACGATGGTCGATTCGCTCGGCGTCGGCGAGCGCGACGTGGTCTTGCCGGTCGTGCCGATGTTCCACGCGAACGCATGGGGGCTGCCGTATGCGTGCGTGGCGACGGGCGCGAAGCTCGTGTTTCCAGGACCGAAGCTCGATGCGGAGTCGCTCCTCGATCTAATGGTGAAGGAGAAAGTGACGCTCGCGGGCGGCGTCCCTACGATTTGGCTCGGCATTCTCGCGGTGCTCGATGCGGCGCCGAAAAAGTACGATCTCACGGCGATGCGCACGATGCTCGTCGGTGGATCGGCGGCGCCGGCCGCGATGATCGACGGCTTCAAGAAGCGACACGGCATCGACATCCTGCACGCGTGGGGCATGACCGAGATGAGCCCGCTCGGAACGATCTGCCGCATCAAAAACGCGGTCAGCGATCGCGACGACGCCGCGCTGCTCGAAACGAAAGCGTCGCAGGGCTTCGCCGCGGCGTTCGTGGAGACGCGGCACGCGGACGACGAGGGCCACGTGCTTCCTTGGGACGGCGCGACGATGGGCGAGCTCGAGGTGCGCGGCCCGTGGGTCGCTTCTTCTTACGTGGGCGACGAAGGAAAAGATCGCTGGACGAAAGACGGCTGGTTCAAGACCGGCGACGTCGTCACGATCGACAGCGAGGGCTACGTGCGCATCTGCGATCGATCGAAGGACGTCATCAAATCCGGCGGCGAGTGGATCAGTAGCGTCGCGCTCGAGAACGCATTGATGGCGCACCCTGCCGTGCTCGAAGCGGCCGTCTTCGCCGCGCATCACGAAAAGTGGAGCGAGCGTCCGGTCGCCGCCGTCGTGCTCAAGAAAGATCAGCGCGCGACGAAAGAGGAGCTCGCGAAACACCTCGAAGGATCCGTGTCGAAGATCTGGCTTCCGGACGCTTACGTGTTCGTCGACCAGATTCCGCGCACTTCGACGGGTAAGTTCCTGAAGTCGAAGCTGCGCGCGACCTACGGCGACATTTTGACAAAAAAGTAAACGCCCGCGGAACGAAATCGGCTTGTTTTTACGGCGAAACATCCACACTGCACATTTCCATGCGCAGGCAAGTGCACAGTTCGTAAACGAGTGAAAGGTCGGGCTCGGGTCGGAAAGAAACGCGCGAGGTCGCACGTCGATCAGGTCAAGCAACACGGAACATCCCTCCGTAAGCCAACCCAAGCCAATCCGAAAGAAAGCACGATCCATGAAATCGCCCATCAAGCTCGTCACCGCGCTCGTCACTCTCTCTCTTGCCACCGCGCTCGCGGTGCCGGCGTTCGCCGACGGCAATCATCCACGGGCGAATTTCCCGATGGCCGCCGCCGAGTTCAATCAGAAAGTCGAAGGTCGCCTCCAGAAGCACCAAGCGAAGCTCGAAGCGATCATCCAGAAGAAGAACATCGCGGCCGACAAGGCGACCAAGATGCGCGCGAAGTTCAACGATCGCGCCGCGAAGGTTCGCGCCGCAGCGGCGGCCGCCGAGCAAGACGGCACCGTGACGGCCGACGAAGCAAAAGCCGTTCGCGCAGCCGGCGGCGGCGGCCACTGCCACAAAGATCAGAAGAAGGCGTAGCTCGAGATCCGAAAGAAAACCGCCAAGCCGCAAAGACCGCCAAGGATCAAGGGATCAAAAATCAAGACTTTCTTCTTGGTGCTCTCGGCGTCGTGGCGGTTCGCTAGGTTTTCATGACGGCACGCGTGCGCTCGTCATCCGATTGACCGCGTAGAGAATCCCGATGGCCACGGCGCTCAAAATCAACACGAGCCCCGTGGCCTCGGCGTCTCTGCGAGCTTGAATGGCGTCGTAGATCGCGAGCGATGCCGTTTGCGTTTCGCCGGGAATGTCGCCGGCGACCATGAGCGTGACGCCGAAGTCTCCGAGCGAGCGCGCGAACGCGAGCATGATCGCTGCGATGACTCCGCGCGAGGCGAGCGGCAACTGCACTCGGAAGAACGCGCGCCACGGACCAGCCCCGAGCGTGCGCGCGGCGTTCACGTACGACGGGCTCACCGCTTCGAGCGCAGCACGTCCGAATTTCACGACGAGGGGAAACGCGCCGAGAGCCGCTGCGAACACGGCTCCCGTACGCGTGAATACGATCGTGTTGCCCGTGATGCCTTCGTAAGCCTGACCGAGCGTGCTGCGCCGGCCGATCGCGACGAGCATGTAGTAACCGAGGACGGTGGGCGGCAGGATCAAAGGAGCCGTCACGATCGCATCGAGCAAATTGCGGCCGGGCAAATTCGGACGCGCGAGGATCGCGGCGAAGCC